>CAZZEE010000018.1:0-5082 GCA_964652695.1 uncultured Cytophagales bacterium | reverse complement strand
CTAGGTTTCCATTGATGACTGCTACATGTAAGGAGGAATGTCCATTTAAATTTGGTTGGTTAAGTTGAGTTGGTGTAACTTTTGTTAATAAAGCCTGCAACCACCCAAGCTTTCCAGGCTCTACAGCCACATGTAAAGGCGTATTCCCATTCCCATCAGCCACATCTATAGCAGCACCTAACTCTAATAACGTTTCTAAAAGGTATGGCTCATGGCTATCTTTATCGAGCAGACCTCTTCTAATAGCATAGTGTAAAGGGGTTTGACCTTTATCATCTGGGGCATTTATATCTGCCCCGAGCCTCACCAAATCTTTGATTATTTCCTTGGGTTTGATAGCAGCGTAGTCTACGGCTGCGTGTAGGATAGTAGCACCATCATCATCGCCATCTCGCTTTTTTATGTCTACCTGGCTCGGATCCTTTTGGAGGTCCCGCAGCATATCTACTAAAAATTTCGGTGAACCACCATCCGAATAGTGAATACTTTCCATAGCTCGCAGTTCTCCCTCTGTAATATACTGTAAAACAGGGCCCACGGGAGGCGGGGGTGGAACAGGGGGGTTAGGAATAGGAGACTCTAGTTGTGGATCTGTCTCATCACCCCTATGATTTTTTTGATCGTGCTCTTGCTTTTTGCGATTATTCCCGTTGCCTTGGTTGGGGTTTTTACAGACACATTGGCTCAATAAGGACAATCCTATCAATAAGCACCAATAAAGTGGCCTGGATAAGGTGGGGGTACGATGCATAGGGAACAGATAAATTGAATAGAAAAGAAAAAATTAGTACATGTTCTAACACTTTATAGGTTAGATACTCACCGCTGCAATAAATAACAGCAAGCAAATATACAAATTAGTTTCAAGTTAGCAGAATAACTTATAGTTGATTCATTTTGTAGGTAATAATTGCAGGATACTCAATTAAAAATGTATAGCTTACATACATATGCTTTTATCATCCACTTTATTGTAGAGCAATAGAAATGCGATTATTTTTCCTACATAATGTTCCGATTCATATGATAACAAATCCCACTTTGCTAGAACTGGGTAAAACTTATGACTGGGTCACTGCCTATCAGCCAGGCCTATTAGCTTCTCGCCCTCTCATGGGGAACCTACTGCTTGATGTCCTTACTGGCCAATGGAAGCAACTTCTCAATGAAATGAGCCAACTTCCGCTGAATAAGGTAACGAGTATCAGCATTTTACTACCTGGAACAGCTGATATAGACTTATTGCTCCAACAATACTTTAAGCCTACTCAATCTGCAGGAGGTATTGTAATTCAAGAAAAAAGTGTCTTGATGATCTACCGATCTCATATGTGGGATCTTCCCAAAGGGAAAATTGAAATAGGGGAAACACCTGCTATTGCGGCTACCCGTGAAGTACAAGAAGAATGTGGGGTACAAGCCTTAGTCAAAGAAGCATTTTATACTACTTGGCATGCCTTTCAGATTAGCCAGACCCACTTCCTCAAAGAAACAACCTGGTATATCATGGATTGTATAGACGATTCACACATGGCTCCACAACAAGAAGAAGCTATTGAGCAAGTAATTTGGGTCCCCCTAGCTCAGCTCCCTCGCATGTTTAAAAATACCTATGCAAGTATCCAACTGCTTCTACAAGCTTATCAGAATTACCTAATTTGTAAGAAAAAACAAGGAGAGTGGTCACCTAAAGATAGATAATGGTTAAATAATAAAGGATACACATGCCATGCCGTCATTGTGAGCCCCAAAAGGGGCGTGGCAACCCCGTAAGGGCTCATCGTTGTGTAGGCCTGTAGGGTATAGCCTCCATTATTTTATCGAGCTAGAAAGAAAAGCAGACAGGTACCCTGTGTTGCAGATGTGGGATATTAAAGAAAGCATCCGAAAAGAGTGGGATGAGCTTTTTGTAACTAAACCAAGCAAGTCCTGACATCATACAATTTATTTTGAGAAGTAACTCCACTATTAAAAATTATCTTGCATTATCCTAATTTCACTTACTCCACAGCTGGGTAAAAATTTAACAATTCAAAATAATTGGTGAGTAGCTCTTTTTTTAAAGCCCAAGCTAGCTGCAGGTGGGGTGGCCTTTCAATAAACGAGACATGACGGATATAACTGCAAATCTTTTGGTGAGCCACAGAGTTTCTAGCAATACTACCTCCTAAAATAACTTGATGAAATTCAGGTGTAAGCGCAAGGGTATACATCACAATAAGGATGTATTGTAGAAACTCATCGCTAGAATTATATGCAAATCTATTGTAGTACACGAGCTTCGCCTGATCCATGACAGTGATGTGCATCACATTACTGTCAGCTATTACGAGCACTGCTGCTTCAGCTACTAACTGCTTCCTGTACAAATAAAAATGAGTACTCGTAATCAAGGCACTTGCTTGATGGATAACACGAAAATCTTTGGATTGATATCCATTCTTTAACCAATCAACAATAGCAGCATCTATAGCAAATACAACTGTTGTGCCTAGCTCAGTATGATGGTGATAATACCCCACCTCCTGCTGAACTATATCAACTGTAAGCTTCAAATAATCAGCTGCATAACCCTCTTGGTATAAATGAGTAGGAATCAATGTATATCGTTCGTTTTCAAAAATCACTACAACTTTTCTCCACCCTACTGTCGCTATAAAAGGATGTTCTTGAAAAAATTTCTGCAACTCAATGAGTAGATAGGCTGATGAGGTAATGTTTTCTATCTGATACGCTTCCAACAAAAGACAGCGATTGGTTCCATGCTCGATACAGGCAATACGCAACCTGTGCTCGCTAATGCTAAGGAGCAAGGCATATTGATTCAGTTTATAAATATTAAATCGCTTATCTTGAAAAGCACTAACCGGCTGGTACATAACGTGTAGGGTGGCTCCTTAATTCTTACACAAAAAATTAGGTATTGTTAGCTTAATAGCGTTATAGTTGCAAATACCACTGCTGTCATCCCAGCGAAGGCTTGGATGACAGGGTGTATGGGTTGTTGGTGTAATTATCCAAAAATTCTACTAAGTTAACAATACCAAAAATTACTTCAACATGAATAGGAATAAATATAGATAATCAGTACGGGTTGTAGAAAGATAAATCAAAAATCTGAATTTATATGATTTAAACAACTTTTTAGCTAACTAGTACATGCTAACTAGTGAATTGATTGTAACTTTGTAAATATATAACCTATGAAAAACCTTGTAGCGCTTCTGATCACGTGTAGCTCGTTCCACCAAGTTGTTGCGAGCAACCAAACGCCTTTCTTAACCCAAGATCAACTGATGGAGGTATTAGTAGACCTAGAGCTTACTCAAGTGATGATTCATCAAGATATCCCCCCTGACTCTCCGTTAGCTCAAACACTATTTCAAGAGCAAGTAGAGCTGATTTTTAACGCACACGCTATTGATCGAGCACTATTCGAACAAAGCTACTTCCATTACCTAACTAATCCCAAACAGTTTAAATCATTACAAGAACAGCTGATCACTCAACTAGAGAAACTACTGCAAGCAGCTGCGGAAAAGCAATAACAAGGATGCAGGCTCATCATAACTTCGCTCCAGGAGATCGCGTACAATTATTACATACTGAGCAGGCGGGCGAGGTAGTGACTATTCACCAAGGGAAGGCCACCATCCGCTTTGAGTATATTACCTTGACGGTGTCTGTACAAGAAATCCAACCCAGAACTACCCATTCAACTACTAAGCAATTGCCTCAACGGCCTTCTGATACCAGCAAGAACCTGCAATTATTAGATCTAAATCAATTTGTCAATTTCAACCCTGAGCTAGACTTGCATGGATTAAGCATCCAAGAGGCAATCAAGGTATTAGACAAATGGATAGATCAAAGTCTTCTAGCAGGCCACCGTCATTTACGGATCATCCATGGAAAAGGGAAGGGAGTGCTACGCCAGCAGGTTCATCAGTATCTCAAAACCAATGAATTAGTTCGTAAAATCATTGATAATCATCAGTTCCCTGGGGGAAGTGGAGTTACGTATATCGAGCTATAAGCATTGATTGAAGATAATGTGTGTCTTTGGATGGAATGGATCGCCACGGCCACTACGTGGCTGCCACGATCTACAAGGGAGGCGCAAGCCTCCCTTGTAGACCTTTGGGTATACCCCGATCCTGCAGGTTCAAAATATTTGATTTCACAAGATTTCGATGACGACTTGCGCCAGCAAGAGAAAGAAAACATTTACCAAAAACCTTCCACAAGCTCAAGCGGTCGCTCGGCTCCAGCCGAGTGACGACTATTATTTGTAGTGACGGGGAAAAACCCTGGCACTCCTTGTAATGACTTTTTCCCTTTAGTTTGGATTTTTTATAAAAACTGCGTAAAATTGCAATCTACATTATCAACTTAAATAAGCAACAGTGAAAAGAACCTATCAACCTTCCCAGAAAAAGAGAACTAACAAACATGGATTTAGAAAGCGCATGGCTACCGCAGACGGAAGAGCTGTATTGGCCCGCAGAAGAGCGAAAGGCAGAAAAAGGCTGACTGTATCTGATGAGCCACGTCACAAAAAATAAGCTACGTATCACAACCTTGGCGCGGCAGTAACTTCCGTTCCCTCACCTACAGTCACTCGGCTGAAGCCAAGTGACTGGTATTGCCCGCACATTAATCAATTCAGTCTTTGCTATTGTAAGCGCTCACGCCTATAAATCGCTTACAAAACAGCCGTACCTATTCACGCCTATGTATAAAAGCATTATGAAGCAAAAGCGGAGAATTTTTTGCTTACTTTTGGCTGACAAAAAGTAAATCACCGAAGGCAACCTATCATTAGAAGTAATACGAATCAAAAGATCCACCTTTGGGAAAATGGCGTAGTGGTGTAGGGAGCTCACTCCCTACACTCAATGGGTGCCAGGAGTAGCTCCTGGTACCACAAGTAGCGCTCCTTTGGAGAAGAGAACTAGGGCAGTGGGCTGGTCTTGCAGCTTTGAGTTTGGCATAAACAAAGCGGTAGCAGGAATTAATTCCTGCTAGTCCAAAATGTCTTTGCGAGGCCCTTGTGGCCTCGCAATCTCTTTGGTTTGTGCA
>CAZZEE010000017.1:0-12666 GCA_964652695.1 uncultured Cytophagales bacterium | reverse complement strand
TCCTCTAAGTTATTAAAATTTAATCCTTAATCAAAGATTCTAAACAGTCTCTTAGGAGAACAATCAGAATTTATGACTAATGCTACCAAAAGGTTAGCAGAACACATTGTCACCTATATTGACAATACAGAAAGAGCATGGTATAACCTACGAGACATGCGAGATGGGTTCTACACCATCTATGTAGTGCACATGGATACAATCGAAGATCCTGATTTATACAAATTGCTAGTAGAAATATCACCATCTATTAAAGCTATGCGCGAGGAAGCTCAAGCAGCTGTTCGCGACCTCAAAGAAACAGTTAGATCTACCGTAATAGCTGCAAATCTGCATTTACAGACTATGAAATCATGTATCATCAATGGAGTAATTGAGCTGAGTATAAATTATCCCACCTATAGTTATACAATTTACCAGCTAGTAGATACAGACACTTCCTACCCTTCGTTGCGCATCGTAACGATTACGCCTGGTCAAGATCATTTACAAATTAGAGATTACAGCCAAGCGTTAGCTGCTGAGGAGACATTACCGTTTCTGAAAGCTTTATCCACTTCTCTACGTAGTGAACATAACATTGCTCATAGAGAACCTTATTTAAAGAAATTGAGACAAAGCATTGCAGCCATAGAACAAGGTTATAAATCATATACATTGAAATTTCCTAGTATAGAGATTAGTGCTTAAAAAGCCTTGGGACTCTCCTAGATAACTAGGAGAGTCATCTTAGGGAATGAGAAAAAGTAGAATAAGTAAAGAAAAACAGGCTAATTTATTAGCACATTTTGTGCTGTTGGCCCGTCAACTTAAATTACATCAAATAGCGGAGGAGCTAGAAAGATTAAGCCAGTGGTGTTACAAGCGAAGCTGATATCTACCAACCTTACCCTTTTTAAAAACCTTCAATTAGTCATAAAAGATGATTCGTGTGTGTGACCCTAGCTAGTCATGTGTTCGGCCTTCATCTAAGAGTTGTGGGCCGGGGTGACATGTTCGGGGGAAGAACGTTGGTAGTTACAATTTTTGTTTGATAACTGCTCCTCAATACGTAGCTTGTGGTGCAACTTGTTCTACGTCTATGACTTGGGGATCCAACCTTCCGATAGTACGTATTACACTATTCTTAGTGGGTGGGATCGTGTGTGCTGCTGGTTGGTCTTTATCGCGTGAATTGTTGTGGATTGTCTGGAGTTTATTGCTTATCTGCTACCTAGGCCTTTTTCTAGGAATACCTCGTCATCAGTTTTATAAGTGGAGTCCTTATATAGGATGGGTAGGATTAAGTGCTGTATTTTGGGCGGGTGTCCTGTATCGCGTGCAGTATACTCGGCATGATGATAGGCTAGCACCTTATATATTACATGTGGAAGCCTATGTGGCGGTTGTGTTGGAAGATTCTAGCAGTCAAGACGATCGGATGGCTCTAACGGTAGCTGTTCAACAAGTGTATGCACAGCGCAGCTGGCACAGGGTAGCAGGGAAGTTGCGTTTACATATCAAAGGTAGCTTAGGAGGTCCTGTTCGATATGGAGATGTTTATCTGATGCTAGGTTCACCTCAGCTTGTTGACCCCCCACTCAACCCACATGCATTTAACTATCAGGCTATTTTACGACAAGAGCAGATTTGCTATCAACAACATGTATCGGCTACGGAACTTCATTCCATCGGACGTCATCCTCCTAGCCAACTACGTGGTTGGCTTTATCAATTGCGTCATTTTTGCCAAGCTGCCTTGACGAAGCATATCCAAGATCCTCCTGTCAGGGGCATCGTGCTAGCCTTAGTCCTGGGCGTCAAAGACGAGTTAGATGAGTTATTACGTGGGGCGTATGCAGGTGCTGGAACTATGCATGTGCTAGCTGTCTCGGGGTTGCATGTAGGAATCTTATATGGCTTACTTAGTTTCTTGGTCTATGGTAGAAGGAAGTATCCATCAAGTGAATGGTTCCGTCCACTTTTTATCTGTTTCGGACTTTGGATTTATGCGGGTGTTACGGGACTAACACCCTCTGTCTTGCGAGCTACATGGATGCTGAGTCTAGTAGCGGTAGCTAAATTAGGCGGCAAGAAAGGTAATATTTACAATGTGCTAGCCACTTCTGCCTTTGTGTTATTGCTATGGAATCCAGTTTTGATTGAGTCAGTTAGCTTTCAATTATCCTACTTGGCTGTGTGGGGTATTGTGTACTTACAACCCAAAATTTATCATTGGTTCCGCTTCAAAAACTTCATACTTCGCCATCTGTGGATGTGGACTTCCGTTTCTTTAGCTGCTCAGCTGGCTACTACCCCTATTAGTCTTTATTATTTTCACCAATTTCCTGTGTATTTTATCATCGCTAATTGGGTGGTGGTCCCTGCAGCCTTCCTCATCTTTTCTTTAGGTACAGTTGTCTTGCTCACAAGTGGTTGGGAAATGTTGAATGTTAAGGTATCCTGGCTTTTGGAACAGGTGACAATGCTAGTGAACCAGTTTGTAGTTGGAATTAATCAGCTGCCTTATAGTGTGGTAGAAGATATTTATATGGATAAATGGCAGGTTGGCTTATGGTATGGTGTACTGGGAAGCATATTGCTGTTTTGTTATACTAAGACCTTTCGCTCCTTTGTATTCATGAGTATAGTGGCCTTCTGCCTTGCCATCAACAACATTAAAATTGCTTTCCAGCAACGCTTCCAGCAAGGGGTTGTTTTTTATAGTGTTTATCCCCAGGAAGCATTGTCTTTTTTGCAAGGGACACATGCGTTGTTATTGATAGATGAAGGGTTGAGAAGCAATAGCAAACGGTTTAACCATCAGATCAAACCCCATTTATTGGCTAGCGGTATTGATCACCATGATAACTATACACTAGAGGAAGCCATTCGCTTGCCTCACTTGCCTTGGAAAGAATACCAAGGGATAAAAATAGGCTATTGGGGAAATAAAAGATTTGTTGTTGTTGACCAAGCGGGCATTGATTGGCCTATATGGAATACGAAGATCTTTACAGACTTTTTGGTTATAGAAGGGAATAGTACTAAATCCCTAGCGCCAATTGTAGCCCAGTTTGAGTGTGGCACCTTAGTGATTGGGTCGTCTAATCGCAAGCGATTGGCTGCACAACTCCAACTAGAAGCCCAGCAATTGCAACTCAATAGTCATCATTTGTGTGAACAAGGCGCTCTTCAGGTTGATTGGTAAAGGAAAGTTTGCTAGAATTATCAAGATATATTTTATTAGGGATCAATTTCATTGACCATGCACCATACTCCCTCTTTTTTGGAAGAAGTAACCCATGAACTCTATCAGTCATTGCAAGGGGACCTTACGCATTGCTTGGTCATATTGCCTACAACTCAAGGAGTGGAGGCCTTCCAACGTCTTTTACTCGACCAGACACAGGATCTTCCACATTTTCGTTTGCCGCAGGTAGTAACCTTGGAATCTTGGGTAGTGCAACATAGTCACATGCGGGTAACATCTACCTTCGATCTGGTTACGCTGCTGTATGAATGCTTTCAACGGCTCCAGCCTACGAAGGAACCGTTTGAGCAGTTTTATGGGTGGGGATGTATGCTACTCCAAGATTTTGACATTGTAGATAAATGCTTAGTGAATGCCGAGCAGCTGTTTGCTAACCTCTATGAGCAGAAGGTACTAACACCCACTTATGAACAGTTATCAGCCCCTCAAAGGGAGGCCATCCAATCTTTTTGGAATACATTAGGTACACGGCTTTCTACCCAACAAAAGGACTTCCTAGAATTCTGGAAGCTGTTGCCTCAGCTTTATACTATCTTCACGAAGCACTTGGTAGACCAAGGGAAAGGATATTCAGGATTATGTTATAGAAGGCTATGCAATAACCTTAACAACAAGTTTTTAGCCCCTTATCTGCGGGTAGCTGTGATTGGCTTTAATGCCCTTCACTCAGCAGAAGAAAAGATTTTTGCATGGCTACATGCCCAGCTTCCTACTCACTTCTACTGGGATGTTGATGCTTATTATATGGAAGATGAGCAGCAAGAAGCAGGTCGTTATTTAAGAGCACACCAGCAAAAAACTTACTTTCAAGCTAGCTTTAAGCAGCCCTATCCAGCAAAAATTCAAGGAATTCCTAAGAAGATTACGCTTGTTGAGTGTAATACGGAAGTAGGTCAAGCCCAGCTGGTAGGTGAACAAATTCAACAGCTACTCCAAACACAGGGGCATACATTGAAACCCCATCAAATCGCCATTGTGCTGGCCAATGAGGAGTTATTAGTCCCCCTTTTACAGGCCTTGTCTGCTGATTGCCAATCTATCTATTCCACAATAGGATACCCCATCACTCATACCACTACTTATCAACTGGTAGAGCAGCTGTTAGCATTTCAGTTAGCTATTAGTCAGCCGGATATAAAGAGTCTTGAGAGGAAGCTCTCAAGACCACCACATTTCCCTACTTCGGAAGTCATTCAGCTGTTACAGCAGTCGCCTATTAGAGCGTATGATCCAGCAATAGCTACTCAGACGATGCAAATGCTTATACAAGACTATCAGCATGTGGTACCGCAAGAAGTCCTAACATCTGCTAGTACCTTATATCAAGCAGTATTTAAGCCTGTATCGCCTGGGATAGCGCTCTTAGAATACCTTCAAGCTGTCTTATACTTGATAGCTGAGAAACCAGTAGATCTGGTGTCTGCTGGGAAGGTGCTAGAAAAACAGGCTATTAGATTATTACAAGAGCAATTCACGCACCTGCAACAGTACCCTCAGCTGTTTGCCGAGCTATCTATCGATCGATTGGTGAAATTCTTCCGTCAGCTCATACAGTCGCTGCGGATCACAGGAGAATCATTAACACCTGCAACAAGTATATTAATAGTAAGGATTTGGGAGACGGCGAATCTAGATTTTGAACAGGTCTTTATCCTCGGGATGAATGAAGGTGCACTACCTGCTAAGAATGGGCAAGGGTCTTTTATACCCTATAACCTGCGGCGAGGCTATGGATTGCCTACCATGGATACCTTTCAAGCATCGTTGGATGCCTATTATTTCTATCGCTTGTTGCAACGTGCCCAACAGGTACAGATCACTTATAGTACTTCTACGGGTGAGGTAGCTAAAAAAGAGATGAGTCGGTACCTGTGGCAGCTACTCTATGAAAGCAAGTTGCCGATTGAAAAACACACTTTAACCTCTACCATCCATAGCCCAACCATATATCCGATCATTATCAAAAAGGATGAACCTGTTTTGAGGTCCTTACAGCAATATATTATCACCCCAGGGCAGGTAACTCGTACATTAACACCTGCTGCACTCAATACTTATTTAGATTGTAGCCTTCAATTTTATTTTCGCTACATAGTTGGTCTGCAAGCCCCTCCACAGCTACCTGGGGAAGGGATAGAAGCAGTGCGATTTGGTACCCTTGTACATGAGGTGCTGGAGAAATTGTATACAGCCCTTCAGGCTGCTAAGCAGGAGACACTGATTCAGCGTTCGGATATTGTATCATTCAGGCAACAATTGCCTTCATTGATGGGTGCTATCATTGCAGCGACGAGACAGAATAACCTAGCGGGAGGACAGTCTATCATCGAGCAAGGGGTTGTACAAAAGGTGGTTGATAAGATCTTGGCATTGGATGAAGCATATGCTCCTTTTGAGTTGGTAGGTGTGGAAGTGGGCAGAGGTGAACCATTGGCTACTCGTTTTAAGCTGCAAGACGGAAGGGAGTTCATCCTTCGAGGTATCATAGATCGGGTAGATCGCAAGCAGGGAGTCGTTCGGGTGATCGACTATAAGACAGGGAGCGATAGCCCTTATGCAGAGAGTATCAGTAGCTTATTTGATAGAAGGCCACGGAGGAATAAAGCTTTCTTGCAGACTTTCTTGTATGGGTGGCTGCTGCAGCGTCAAGAAAAGTACAGGTTGGATCAGGTGGTGCCTATCTTGGTAAATACGCGGGCTATCTTCCAGCCTGACTTTGATCCACGGCTCAAACTGCCTCTGGAACCCCAGGATGTAAGGTCTGATGCCAAAACCACTGCTAGGGGCTATGTATATATAGACGCTATAACACCTTACCAACAAGAATTTGAAGCTAGGTTGGAAGCGTTATTGATAGAATTATTGGACCCACAAATTCCTTTCTTACAAACTGACAACCGACAATTGTGTGCACAGTGTCCTTATAATAGGATTTGTCAGCGGTGATTAAGGTAGGTCAAATGAATGTGGTCAGGGATTGCAACGGCCACTCTGCCACGGCTGTTACGCAGCCTCGCAGTGACGGTGTCCTCGCAATGACAAATTCCTGACCACACATAAAAGCTTATTCTAGTTAATCGCTACCTGTTTCTTCTGATATTCAATCAATAGGTTAACTATTGCCTGGTGACCCTTTTGACGAGCGATATCCACATCTTCTTGGTTGATCTTAGCTCCATGCTCGATCAACAGTTTAACGATATCTAGATAACCCTTTTCACAAGCTATGTTCAAAGGGGTCTGGCCATCACCATTACGCAGATCGATATCTATATGATCAAACTTTAAAAACTTTTTCACTAACGTTAAATGGCCTTGCTCGCAAGCTATATATAAGGCAGTACAGCCTGCATGATCAAGTTGATTGATAACAGCACTAGCCTTTGTTTCTTCTTTTTTCTTGATCACTGCTTTTTGTTCTTGCTTCAATTGCTCAAGTATTGCTGGACAATCCCTTCGCAAAGCTACTTGCAGCATCTTGTATATGGTAGTAAGACCATTTATGTGAGCTGCATACAAAATTTGCGTGACTTGATTCGCATTAAACCCTTTCATAGATCCCTCTGTCAATATCAGATTCATGATTTTTTCTTCATCCTTATTGCTACAAGCGTCTAATAGCGTTTGAAGTTTAGTCTGTTGATTATGCTGTATGGTAGGCTGGTTTGGATTATTCCCCCCACCACAACTGCTACCCAACGTCAACACAAACAATGAAATAAGAATTTGGAAAACAAATGTGTGTGTAAAATTTTTAGTACTCTAAGACTTTAAATTTAAGTTTGAAATTCGATAAATGAGGATACAACGTACTATGCCCTCTTCACGATCTTCCAAAAATAGATCAGTCAATTAGATATCGCAAACAGCTTATATTTATTGGCGTGAATAAATGTAGGGCGCGTTAACAATCGAATAAAGAATACTTTGGTGTGGTCATTGCGAGCATAGCGAAGCAACCCCTGTCACTGCGAGGATCGAAGATCCGTGGCAGAGGGCTCATCACTGCGGAGACTAGTGGGGCTGAGATAATCCATTATTCAGTATAATAGAATTATCACAATCTTGTGCATTCTGTAAAAAATGATCTTTGGTGGATTATCTTCCATATCCTGTTGGTCTATGCAACGATGGCCCCTAACGAGGTTGCCATGGTCGCAGCCCCTCGCAAGGACGGTTTTGATTGTTGACACCCCTAGTATGTAGCTCATCAGCTCAGGTTGAAGCGTAATTCCTGCTCGATTATTATCCAAGGCAGCCATTCTGCAAGCAAAGTTATCTTTGGGGTATGCCTGTGCAATCTCCACGCTATTAGGCTGATTTGCACAATATGAATTATAGATTTAACTTGCGTCATGTTTAATTAAAACGAATGTAAAGTAAACTTCTGAGACGCTAGCCCATGCTTGGTTAAGAGCGGAAAATAATTATGGGAAGCTGTTACAGAGTTCTTAAAATTTCATATATGAAACCATCAAAACAAGTTGCCGATAGTATGCTTTTAGGGCATCCTAGAGGATTATTTATACTTTTTCTAACGGAAATGTGGGAGCGGTTTAGCTATTATGGCATGCGTGCCTTGTTAGTACTTTTTTTAGTAGATCGTGTGCGGGGGGGATTGGGTTGGACTGAAGCTGACGCTTTACATCTACTTGGAATTTATTCAATGTCGGCCTATGTACTAGGTGTGGTAGGTGGATTTGTTGCAGATAAGTGGATAGGACAAAAAAGTGCAGTACTTTGGGGTGGCATCCTAGCTTGTATAGGTCACTTTTTATTAGCTGCTCAAAATGAGAAGCTCTTTATGGTTGGCCTTTTCTTGATTGCTTCAGGAACAGGACTTTTAAAGCCTAATATTTCTGCGTTAGTAGGAGGGTTGTATGCTGCTGGAGATAAGCGGCGAGATGGTGGGTTTACGATCTTTTATATGGGTATTAACTTAGGTGGTTTGCTGGCTGGACTTATTATTGGTGGTATTGGAGAATTATATGGTTGGCATTATGGATTTGGCTTAGCCGGGGTTGGTATGCTATTGGGAATTGGTGTCTTTTTATGGGGGCAAAAATACTTAGCAAGTGTAGAGACTAGTTCTGAAGCTAGCGTTTCGTCCAAGAAAATCCATAAAGCTCCTGTTAAACAGCCTTTTACCAAAGAAGAAAAAGATCGCCTATGGGCATTGGTAGTATCTTTCATAGCTGTTTTCAGTTTCTTTGTGGCCTTTGAACAAGCAGGTGGGTTGATGAACTTGTATACAGAAAAATATACAAATAGGCACATTTTTGGTTGGGAGATCCCTGCCAGCATGTTCCAGTCTGTTAATCCGTTCTTTATCATCATTTTAGGTCCTATTATAGCGCTTATTTGGAGTTGGCTATCCAAAAGATTTAATTATATATCTGCCTTTTATAAATTAGGTATGGGAAATATTGTTGTGGGAGTAGGTTTTTTGTTTATGGTGGGAGCTGCTATGCAATTAAATGTTCCCGGAGTGACTAAGTCCTCCATGCATTGGCTCATTAATGCTTACTTATTTCACACCATAGGTGAATTGTGCTTGTCTCCCATATCGTTGTCGTTCGTAACCAAACTAGCGCCTAAACGTATTAGTGCTTCTATGATGGGGGTTTATTTCACAATGCCTGGGTTTGCCCAGTATGTAGCGGCATGGATTGGTCGGCAATCTGTTAGTTGGGGCAACTTAGCTGTCTTCCAGTTTATCTTCTGGATGACAGTTGCAGTTGGTTTGCCTTTCCTGATATTTAACAAACGATTAATGAAGCTAATACACGGCGCTGAATAGTGGTTGCGGGAGTAAGCTCCCGCAACTCTTTCCTTCCTATCAGAATAATCGAGGTCACAAGCTTGGCTTGGATTATTTTATATAGGGCGTGTGGTTCTGGGACTGCCACGTCACTTCGTTCCTCGCAGTGACGAACTCCCACAATTTATTAGTCACTTGGCAATAGCCAAGCGACTGCATGAGCAAAATACTTGATTTCACAAGAAGTCATTGGAACCACATACTTTACTCATAGATCTTCAATATTTGCCGTGTTTAGAATACTTTACATGGCTATTGCCCTATGACCAGATAGAACTAGAGGTTTGTGGAAATTATCAAAAGCAAACTTATAGCAATAGATGTTATATCCTGGGTTCACAGCAGATAGATCGGTTAACAGTTCCTGTGGTAGGTGGTAAAAATAAACTTATTTATCACGATGTGAAAATAGACTACCAGCAAAGTTGGTCAATATGTCAGTGGCGTAGCATAACTACCAACTACAGTAAGTCTCCTTATTTTGAACATCTGGCAGACTATTTCCAACCTATACTCCTCTATCCCTATACCTACTTGTACGAGCTCAACCTAGCTTTACTCAATCTTTGTTTGGAGCTTTTGCAGTTGAGAAAAAGTGTAAAAATTACTAAAGAATATATACAATCGCCATCCACGAACATAGTAGATGCTAGGTATTTAATACATCCACAAGCACACTTTAGTACGCGAAACCAATATCAGCCATTTTGTTATCAACAAGTGTTTGGCACAGAATTTACTGGTAATCTTAGTATCATCGATCTATTATTTTGCAAAGGACCTGAAGCATGCCATATCCTTCAAAAGTCATGCATTTCTAGTGATAGTTTGATAGGTCTGATTTAAAAAATTTGATATATTTAATATAAATATCTTCTTCCCATGGAATCTAGTAAAATGCCCATTAACTTAACCCATAAAGCAAAAGAGATCATAGCCCTGAGTAGGCAAGAAGCCATCAAGCTACATAGTACTTCTATTAAGCCTGTGCACATCTTGTTAGGGATATTACAATATGAATCATGTTTGGCTTATAAGATTCTTTCGGCGTTAGGTACGCCTATGGAAGAGCTGCGTCATACACTGGAAACAGCAGATCAAGATATATATGAAGAAGATTTTAGGGGTGATAACTTACACGCCAATAGCATACAACTTACTCCAGAAGTAGAAAGTTTACTAAAGCTTACCCAACAATATGCCAAAGCGCTTAAAAGTGAAGCGGTAGGCACAGAACACATCTTATTAGCGGTGCTTAAGTATGCAGATATAACTACTAGTCACATACTCCATGAATACAATATCACCTATGAAGCCATAGAACGTATTGTAGTACAACGGTTAGGAGAATACTATGTAATAGCTCAAGAAATAGAAGAGACCATGGGAGAAGTTCCTGGTAACCTAGAAGAAAACATGGGGAATTTGGCTTCATCTACCAAGTCTGGTGATAGCGAAAAAGCAAAAACTCCCGTTCTGAATAGCTTTAGTAGAGACCTTAGTAAACTGGCAGAAGAAGGAAAATTAGATCCCATTATTGGAAGAAAGAAAGAGATAGAACGAGTAGCACAAATTTTAAGTAGGCGTAGGAAGAACAATGCTTTACTCATAGGAGAACCAGGGGTAGGAAAGACGGCTATTGCCGAAGGACTTGCTTTGCGAATCATGCAAGGTAAAGTAGCTAAGCCGCTATTAAATAAGCGTGTAGTAAGCCTAGATGTGGCAGCGCTTGTGGCAGGAACCAAGTATAGAGGCCAGTTTGAAGAGCGGCTGAAAGCGATCATGAATGAGCTCCTTAAATCCAAGCAGATCATCTTATTCATAGATGAGTTACACACTATCATAGGCGCAGGTAGTGCAGCAGGCGCTTTGGATGCTGCTAACATCTTGAAACCTGCCCTTGCTCGTGGAGATATACAATCCATAGGTGCTACCACGTTGAGCGAATACCGACAATACATTGAGAAAGATGGAGCCTTGGCCCGTAGGTTTCAGGTAGTCATGGTAGAGCCTACTACCCTGGCAGAGTCTATAGAGATTTTAAATAATTTGAAAGAGACTTATGAAAACTACCACTCTGTCACCTATTCACCAGAAGCTATCAAGGCATGCGTAGAGTTGGCAGAAAGATATATAAGCAATCGTTTGTTGCCTGATAAAGCGATCGATGTGATGGATGAAGCAGGGGCTAGCGTCCATATGCGTCATATGCAGGTACCTCCTAAAATCACTCGATTGGCAGAGGAAATAGAGGCCGTTAAGCTGCTGAAGAACAGGGCTGTTAAAAACCAACAATATGAAGAGGCTGCCCAGCTGAGGGACAAAGAAAAAAAGCTATATGAAAGACTAGAACTAGCGAAGGTTAAATGGGAAGAGGAATTAAAAACAAAAAAATATCCTATTAGTGTTGATGATATAGCTACTGTCGTTGCGAGCACTACAGGTATTCCGCGTCAGCGAATATCCCATCAAGAGGATACACAAATACGTAGTCTCAAGCAAGAATTACAAGCTAGGATCATAGGGCAAGAGCTGCCATTGGTAAGGTAGTCAAAACCATCCAAAGGACACACGTTGGCTTACAAGATCCCAATAGGCCTTTGGGAGTCTTTATGTTCTTGGGGCCTACAGGAGTAGGAAAGACAGAGTTAGCTAAGTCACTGGCTATGAATCTGTTTGCCAACAAAGATGCCCTCATCCGTATAGATATGAGCGAATACATGGAAAAATTCACAGTATCTCGACTGATAGGTGCGCCGCCAGGTTATGTGGGCTATGAGGAAGGCGGTCAGCTGACAGAGAAGATTCGTAAACATCCCTATAGCGTTATCTTGTTAGATGAAATAGAAAAAGCACACCCAGATGTGTTTAATGTATTACTCCAGTTGATGGATGATGGTGTACTGACAGACGGATTGGGCAGAAAGATAGACTGTAGGCATGCGGTTATCATCATGACCTCTAATGTAGGGGCTAGAGATTTACAAAGTAGTGACATTGGGTTCCAACACCAAGGAGCAGATGCACAAGCGATCATGAATGAAAAAGTCCAGAAGGCATTGCGACGTACCTTTAGCCCGGAATTCATCAACAGGCTAGATGATGTAGTGATCTTTAGGTCACTTGCCCCAACAGATATCAGGCAAATTGTAGATATACAGTTACAAAAACTCATTCAACGAGCAGCTACTTTGGGTTATCAATTAGTGGTTAAACCCAAGGCCAAAGACTTTCTAGGTCAAAAAGGCTATGATCTCATGTACGGTGTCAGGCCCCTTAAGCGTATCATCCAGCAATATGTAGAAGATGTGATGACAGAACAAGTGTTGGAAGGACGCATCCAAGTGGGGAATATAATCCATATTGATCATAAAAAAGGTAGTGATAAATTGAGTTTTATGATTAAAAAGCCTAAACTCTAATGTGGTTTCGCGAGTAAGCTCCCGAAACTTAAATTGTGCCAAGAGTAACTCCAGTTTGGGCACAAGCGAGGACGCTTGCGCCAGTTTGGGGTAGTGGCTCGGCTACAGCAGAGTGACAAATATGGTTCCAAGAGTCGTCATTACGAGCCCCGATAGGGGCGTGGCAATCC
>CAZZEE010000016.1:0-12723 GCA_964652695.1 uncultured Cytophagales bacterium | reverse complement strand
GACGGCAAGAATGGTTTGCTTATCTTTATACCTATTTATTTATAAAGATTTAGTGATATCTCTACTTTAGTTAGCAAACCCCAAATGCAGCTTCTATTTGAGTGGTTTTAGGAGCAGTTACCAAGGTAAAGGGAATTTTGAAGCTACTATTTGCAGGAGTTAGTTGATTTACAGATGTAAAGTGGGTTAATGGCTCGTGTACTTTGGTAGTTTCTATTACTTTTCCCTGCACATTGGTATAGCTTATCTTGCTGCCTGTATCACCTGTTTCTTGTAAGCTTACACGAAGGTGGAAATCTTGTAAGGCAGCTTCCTTGGTTGCATCTGCTAACTCAAAAGTAATCTCTATTTTTTTATCTTTTCCTACCAATGGACCACTAGGTAGCCGCATGGTTATCTGGGTGTAGGTATCACCTCCTTTGTCAGAATCTTTATCCTGATTACAACTGCTACAAGAAGCATGATGGACGATAATGAAAATAGTTAGTAGCTGAAGTACTATGTAATAAATAGGCTTATTCTGCTTCAATAAGAATTTCATGATGTTTTTTTATTATTTAGATATTAGATTTAGAATACTATGCTTCTAGGTTTATCAATATATTTTAGCTTGCTAGTTACAAATTTAATATTATTTTTTTTTCCAACTACTTAATATTATTTTTCTTCCAACTACTTAAGATAGTTTTATTAAATTGAGGCTTGTGTCATGGACACAATCCCATCAGTGGCATCAGGAGCTTAGTCGTCACTCGGCAATAGCCGAGCGACTGTCCTTGGGGATGATGGGAATTATTTCTCTAAGCCCAGTGTAGAAACAGTGGTAGATAAAATATATGCGATGATATCATCCTGTGCACCAGCGATGTATCGGCCGTTGTGGTAATTAATAATACATAGCGCAGTCATTGCGAGGGAGTGCAGCGACCGAAGCAACCCAGGTATGCCATAAAGTATTGTAGCGGTTTCAGAGTAAGTACTGGAATCATATAGTTGCAGGAGTAAGCTCCCCGCAACCACCTGTAAATTCGCTTACTCATTCTTCTGGTTTTCCCTGTTTTTATATTCCTCTTTTGCATTAAATACCAAGGGTGGCACCCCTGCAATATCCCCAATTAAAGCACCCTGTTCAAGGATCCTGATATACTGATCTATTACTTGGAGCATCACCCGTACACCTTGATAACCTGCTGCTGTGTCTTCTTTCACGATCGCTTGAATAACAGCTGGATCCACCTTATTACCATCGACCCTTTGTTCTTCACAGCGGTTAGTCACATACTGTTGGGCAATATCCAGCTTTTGGGCATCCTTAAAATCATCAAATTTGACAAGATTGATGCGTGATTCTAGTGCTGCGGCTTCTTCTTGCCCTAATACTTCACTAAAAGTTTGGTTGCCGATAAGAATGATCTTGAGGTGAGAAATATCATGGGTAGCATTGTTATAACGATGAAGTTTAGCATGGGTCTCTTGGGTCTCTAATAGCGCAAGCAAAAAGCTAATGATTTCAGCACCGTTCTTATGTTTAAAGGCGCCTGTTTTATCTTTCAGCAATAATTTATCTACTTCATCTAGAATAAGAATTTTATTGGTAAAGTTGCTCCCTGGCACCTGATCACCTATCAACACATCTACCAGGATGCCTCTTTCTGGATCGTCTCCCCAGAAACTGTGACCATTAAGTGATTCATATTTAGAAATATCAACCACCTGGGTAGGTGCATCTAATAGCTGGCCTAGCTGTTTAGCCAGATAGGTCTTACCCGTACCTGGAGGTCCTACCAGCATAAGAGGTACTGCTTTCTTGCTTAATCTTTTAGAGGTAGAATCTTTGATCAACTGAGCTACAAAGCTACCTACTGCCACTCTAACTCTGTCTGGGTAATTTTGTAAAAATGACTTTACATGAAATACCGTATGCGTATCAATTTTTTTAGGCATCACGGGGAATTGTAGCACTTCCTCCATGGCTCTTTCACTTTGTTTATCCACATAATTATAATGTTCAATCAAAAAGAAATAACGTTGCAAAACAACCTCTATAAACCCCTGCATACTTTTGGAAAAATGTACCTTTTGCTTTTGGTAAGCGGACTTGAGTTGTACACCTTTTTGTAAACTGGATTTAGTGAGCTTCGGAATAAACAATAAACTGAGCTTGGTACCAATATCACCCAATGGACCTGTGAAGAGATTACCTATAATGGGACCTAGCAACATAGAAAGATTCAGTGGCTCACCCATCAGAGAATATATACCGCTTGTAAGGGCTATACCTATGCCTAGTTGGGCACTGGCACGTAATAATTCTGCCTCCTGTTCTTTTTTAAAGGGATCAATGGGCCGCTTTACTCGCTTCTTCTTGGGCAGCGTGATTTTGGATTCTTGAGTTGTTGTAAGGGTTGATGAGGTGGATTTTTCACTGGATAAGCTTTTGTTGTCTACTGCCTCCGCTGTCTGGGTAAGCTGAGTGGAAAGTTGTTCTTGGGTTGTTGTAGGTAAGGTACTGAATGCGAGACTATATATGGTTAGTACCAGTAGGATCTTGGATAGGTGCATATTCATTAATAGTTAATTATTCGTAGCACTGCCTTTTTTTCTACCCTTATCACAAGGCCCAAAGGGCCCTGGCAACCCTACAGGGCTCATCACTGTGTAGGCTCATAAGGGTTTAGGGGGTGATAATCCACAACCACTAAATATAGTCACTCGGCTCTAGCCGAGCGACTGTTTTAAAGACTGTCCTGAGGCGTCGGGAGTTACTCCCGACGCCACCTAAAAAGCGACTGTTTCTAAACTAGCCTACACATTAAATCGAAAGTGCATGATATCACCATCTTGCACCACATACTCTTTTCCTTCTATCTTTATTTTACCGGCCTCTCTGCAAGCAGTTTCTGTTTTATACTGCTGATAATCAGCTAGCTTGATCACTTCTGCCTTGATAAACCCTCTTTCAAAGTCGCTATGGATGACGCCTGCCGCTTGAGGCGCTTTGGTACCTTGCTGGATGGTCCAAGCACGCACCTCTTGAACACCTGCCGTAAAATAAGTAATTAATCCTAGATGCTTATAAGAAGTCTGGATAAGTTGATCTAGTCCAGAAAATGTTAATTCATATTCACTAAGTAAGATGTTTTTTTCTGCTAGAGTTAGGTCTGCGAGTTCAGCTTCTAGGTTAGCGCAGATCAAAATAGGTACTGCGTATTCTTTTTGAAGGGCTTCTTGTAGCCGTGCTACGTAGGTGTTGGTACGTGATTTTAAGGTATCCTCATCTACATTAGCTACATAGACCACCGGCTTCATGGTTAGTAGCTGCCAAGCCTTCGCTTCCTCTGCTTGTCTAGCAGTAAGTTCCATATCCCGGATATTGTGGCCCTCTTGCAGATGAGCTTGTATTTGCTGTAAGAGAGATAGTTCTTGCTGTGCTTCCTTATTACCTGATCTAGCTGTTTTAGTAACCTTATCAATCCGTTTTTCGATTGACTCTAAGTCCTTGAGTTGTAGCTCGTGGTCTATGATCTCCTTGTCAAACACAGGATCCACTTGCCCTGCCACATGGGTAATGCGGTCATCGGCAAAGCAGCGAATCACATGCACAATGGCATCTACTTCTCGGATGTGTCCTAAAAATTTATTGCCAAGGCCCTCTCCCTGGCTAGCTCCTTGAACCAATCCAGCTATATCCACAAACTCTAAGAGGGTAGGGACAATCTTCTTGGGGCTAATCAGTTGTGCTAGGATTTCAAGACGTTCATCAGGTACAGAGGCAACCCCTATATTGGGTTCGATGGTACAGAAAGGAAAGTTGGAGGCTACTGCCTTGCCGTTAGAGAGTGCGTTAAAGAGCGTAGACTTGCCCACATTGGGCAAGCCTACAATACCATATTTTAGTGCCATTATAAAAGGTACAAATACGATTAATCTTCTGCCTCTTCGTGGTTTTGTTTAGCTGCACCGTTGTCCTCAGGTCTATAGTCTTTGAACTTATCAAAGTCATAATGAGGTAGCAACTCTTTCTTGATATGGTCTGCCGTGTTTTGTAAAGCTTCTAAAAACTTATTAAGGTCTTCTTTGTACAGAAAAATTTTATGTTTCTCGTAGCGGCTTCCTTCATCATCGTACTGCTTTTTGCTCTCTGTGATGGTGAGGTAGTAATCATTGGCACGTGTTGCTTTTACATCAAAAAAATAAGTACGCTTACCTGCTTTTACTTTTTGTGAATAAACTTCTTGTGATTCTTTATGCGCTTCCACAATTATCTAAGGGTTTAGGTTATACAAAATTTAAACTCGGTACAAATAAAATCATTTTATAGTACTGAACCAAGTGTCAAGCGCATTATGTGTTATGCAGCTTATTTTTCTTGGCTAGTAATTCTTCCTTAGTTTCTTGATGCCCCATATCCGGTATACAACAATCAACAGGGCAAACGGCTGCACATTGAGGGGTATCATGAAACCCTACACATTCTGTACATTTGTCGGTAACGATATAATAAAACTCATCAGAGCCTGCTGATTGTGATGTAGTGGCATCGATCTCCACACCCCCTTGTAGGACTTGCTTGAGTGCAGTCCCTTCTCCCCAGGTCCACCTGACGCCTCCTTCATAAATAGCATTATTGGGACATTCCGCTTCACAAGCCCCGCAGTTAATACATGCATCTGTGATTCTTATAGCCATATAGTAGATTTATGTGATATTAGATTGATTGTAGTACAAACTGCGATACCAACGCCTAAAAAAGCGATTGGTATTGAAAAATATAAGACGAACTTTTGGTAGTCTGTTAGCATTTAGCTTAATTATACTAATATTAAGTGGAATATCAAACTCGCTTAGCTTTTTAAATTTATTCCGCGCCCAAAAATATAATTTATATGGCAGAAACGATTAACAAACAGACCGCTTCTCTTAAACAGGGCAGCGAAGAATTATTGAACCAGCAAGTTATGCTGGAAGGCAGATCATCCGCCCTTTACCTATCCATGGCTTCTTGGTGCGATTACATAGGATATAAACATGCGGCAGACTATTTATATGAACAATCTGAAGAGGAAAGGGGACATATGCTAAAAATCATTCATTATCTGAATGATGCAGGAGGACGTGCTTACCAACCAGAAATAATAGATATACAACGAGAATTTACATCTTTTAGGTCTATCTTTGAGATGGCACTACAGCAAGAAATCAAAACCACTCACGCTATTCATCATATGGTACGACACTGTTGGGATCAACAAGATTTGGCAACTTACAACTTTATGCTATGGTATGTACAAGAACAAATCGAAGAGGAAACAACAGCCAGAAGGGTTTTAGAAATATTTGATGTAACTGGTGAAGAGGGAGTTGGTCGCTATTTGATTGATCAAGCAATAGGTGCTTTGAAGGGTAAATAATAGTATTTACCAATATCTTCCGCATCATAGATGTCCGCTTTTAATTACTAAAGCAGTCACACGGCACAGTCGATTATCTTCATAGCCCACAAGCCTAGACAATAATGCGCCCCGTCATTGCGAAAGACTGCTAGAGCCTTCGTCGTCATTGTGAGGGAGCGCATAGCGACCGCGGCAATCGCAGTGACGCGCAACAATGAGCCCTGCGGGGTTGCCAAGGGCACTCCGTATCCTCGTAATGACTGACTGCTTTTTTGTAGATACAAATAACAAGTAACGACCTAGGTATTTATTTTCAATTTGTTAATTTTGCCCCTGTATTATATTTAAAAGCCCACCTTGAAACCATGCAGCATAAACTATTAAGTATACTAGGGATCATACTCATCGCGCTAGGTACTAACCAATGCAGATGCAGTAGTGAATCTGTGTATGATACGATTAATGTAGATCTAAAGTGGGGAGCTCCTCAGCCTATAGATTTAGAAGGACTTGATGTAAAGACTGCTAAAGGGTTGACTTGTAGGGTGCCTAGTGAAAATGCTACCTATTTCATCAATGCTGCAGATGGTAAAACATATAAGTTCACGCAAGAAGGAGGTACATTGGAGTGCCAGGCCAGTGGCAATGTGACTTCCTTTAACCTAGGAAAAGCCTTTGTCTTTGCAGCTGGTTCTATGCAAAAGCAAAACTTATACCTTGGCACGCTGAATGGAGGTCAAATAGCTATCCATCAGCTGGAAGAAGGGACTTGGAAACAAGCTATCAGCCAAAATATAGCCACCTCTTTCCCAGGCAGCATCCTACAAGAAGATAAGTCTATAGTAGCCTGCACCTTGCAGCTAGATGGTCAGCAACAAGGGTGTATCATGCTCATCCACGAAAAATTGCATAAGTTTGAACTGGGCTGCCTATTATTTGATCCAGCTAAGAAAAATTTAACGAAAGTTAATATAGGCTCTTATCCGCAAGGAATTATCAAAGATACATACTTGATAGGTGCTTTAGGGATCAAGGCAGGCAAAATATTGCTAGGAAAAGGTTATCATAAACCGCAGCACAAGGATAGTTATGACATACTCCAGATAGAGGCTCATACCCTTCATTTATTATCTAAAGACTTTAAGAATAGTAGCTATACAATACCTGCAAAAGGGGGGGCTTCTAACCCTGGATGGGAATTGTTTTCCCTGGCAACCGCAGGAGGAGATCCTACTATACCAGTGCCTATGTTTACTATAGCTACAGATAAGGGTAATGCCCGCACATTTTTTAGGTTAAGCACAAAAGGTGACTTCCAACCTACGAATCTCCCATCAGACATAGCCAATAATCCAAGTCTTGTCATACCTTTGGGAGATAAGCTATGCTTGGTCACTACCAGACCCAAGCCCACAACCGATGAACAGCAAAACGATGGGCAACAAGAGGAGATCGTTTATTATCAAGCCCAGCTAGCTAAAGGCAAGGAAGAAAGCAGCAAGGGGGAAAGCAGCAAGGAAGAAAAAACAGAATAGACACTTTGAACGGCAGGGTTACTTCCTGCCACCACGTTTAACTATAAAAATCCACCTATTTAGTTAACTCATACATATGGAACAAGCAAGCAGAAATTTTCTTTTTAAATACTTAAATAATACAGCCCCTACAGGGTATGAAGCAAGTGGCCAAAGGATTTGGTTGGAATATTTACGACCCTATGTAGATGAAGAGCTTACCGATGTCTACGGTAATGCGGTAGGTATCATCAACCCCAAGGCGCCCTATAAAGTAGTCATAGAAGCACATGCCGATGAGATTTCTTGGTATGTGAATTATATCAACAAAGAGGGATATATCTATGTGATCCGTAATGGAGGCTCAGATTATGAAATTACTCCCTCTATGCGGGCAAAAATACATGTAGGGGATACAACCATACCAGCTGTGTTTGGCTGGCCTGCCATCCATGTACGTGATGATAAGAAATCTGCTAAGATGCCCGAGATAGAAACAGCTATCTTGGATTGCGGTTGCCACTCAGCTCAAGAAGTGAAGGAGCTAGGTATACACGTAGGGACTGTGGTCACGTTTGATGCGGATTTAATCACCTTGAATGAGAAATACCTAGTAGGGCGCGGATTGGATAACCGAATAGGAGGATTCATGATTGCAGAAGTTGCCAAAAGACTCAAGGAGAACAAGGTCCAACTGCCTTTTGGTTTGTATATCGCCAATGCGGTGCAAGAAGAAGTGGGTTTACGAGGAGCCTCCATGTTAGCGCATCGTATCAAACCTGACCTAGCTATTGTAACGGATGTAACCCATGATACACAAACTCCTCATTACAATAAAATAAAGCAAGGTGACATCGCCTGTGGCAAAGGCCCCGTTTTATCCCATGCACCTGCTGTACAACACAATGTCTTAAAATTATTGGCAGAAGCGGCTCAACAACGTAATATAGCCATTCAGTGGCAAGCTAGTTCACGTAGTACAGGGACAGATACAGATGCCTTTGCTTATTGTGGTGAAGGGATCCCTGCTGCGCTTATTTCACTACCACTCAAATATATGCATACAACCGTAGAGATGGTACATCAACAAGATGTAGAACAAATTATAGAGCTATTTTATCAGTTCTTGGTGACCTTAAAGCCTAACCATAATTTTAGCTACTTTAGTTAAGCGAACTTGTCTTGAGAATAGCGTTTATATGTTTATGGTAGGTAGTGGAAACTAAACTGCTCTTTAGCAAACTCCACAATAAGCCTACGAGCCTCTGATTGATTGTAAATTATTTGATCTTTGGGGACAGTAAGCCCTGGCATTTCATCGTGTATAGCGCCCTCTATCAAGTGTCTTTCCACATGCTTCATAGTAGAACAACTGTTGAATAGCTGACTATCTACAGGCACAAGCATGTCATGTTGGAAGCTACCCGCAAAGAACTTGGCATAAATAGTATTAGTCATTATAGCAGGCAACTTCTTCAGATACTTGATATAAGTTTCCCGCACCTCATCAGTAGCAGGCAACAGCTTATCCACTCTGCTATACCTTCCTGCTATAATAAGGATAGGAATACTAGTGTTGCTCAACCTAGTCTTTATACCTTGCAAGAAAGCACTTTGAGGTACCATATCCTGCACTCCAGGTTGGTTCGTTGGATAATACTGCTCATCAAACAACTGGCTCTGGGCGCTTTGAATAAGATCTTCCACCTGAATATCGGAGTTTTTTTATGAGATTTAAAAATGCCTGTACTGGCTTTTTATGAAGCAAGTTCTTGATATACTCAGGCGTAATAGTGGCTGCAGGAGCCCCTTCCCAAGGAGTCGCTAACGTAATGAGCCCTTTAATATTTAATGGATTATTTGCTTCTTGGTTTAAAGCTAATATTTTAGCTCCTCTTAATCCCCCTTGACTATGACCTACTAAGATAATTTCATAGCCTGGTCCACTATAATATTCTTGGATTTTGGAAAATGCATAGTTGGCCTGATCTGTAATAGAACGCTCGCTTGTCTGAAGCTCTACCACCTTGTTTATCTGAACCTGCATCCCGTCCTTTTCAAAAGCAGTAGATAAGCGCTCGATCGTATCATTAAAAATATCTACATTTTGCCAAAGCCCATTTAAAATGAGGATGATTTTGGTAGGGGATGGGGCTGTAGATTGGTGTGGACCAGCACCCCAACAAGCATGCAAAGCTAAGGAAAGCCATACTATGAAGCATGTGTAGAATATACCTTTCTGCTTGGGATAAAGAATGAGACTCATGCTATCAATAGAAGAACGTGAATGATTAATGATTGTTTGGGGACACAAAGAAAAAGCACTTATTATAATATACGCATTAATTCAACAACCAACAATAGCTTGCAAGAGCACAGGCGCTATATCAAGCACCCGAATCTTGGGGTGTGGCTTTTGAAGAGGTATCGTATTGGTTACTATCAATGCTTCCAAAGGAGCATTGGTCAAAAGATCATAGGCAGGACCAGAAAGCAGGGCATGGGTGCACATAGCACGCATAGAGCGCGCTCCTTGTTGGTGAAGTATTTCGGCAACTGTGCATAAAGTAGCCCCTGTATCTATCATATCATCCACTATCATAACATCTAACCCCTGTACACTTCCCTGGACTTCTAGGCTAGCTATTTGATTGGGGTGAAGTCGAATTTTACGGCACGCAACCAGACCGGCTTGATAACAATCGGCATAGTATTGCGCCATGGGCATAGCACCTTCATCTGGAACCACAAAACATAACTTGTCGAGCGAAAGTTGCTTGATGTAAGGCATAAATAGAGGATAGCTTGGCACATATTGAAGGATGCCTTGGAAGAAAGGCGCTAAATGCTTGGTATGAGGGTCACATAGCAGGAGTTTATCCGCACCTGCAGCATGCAAGAGCTTTACTAGCAGTGCAGCTCCATGTGCTTGGCCTGGTTGGGTCACCTTATCTTGACGCAGGTACCCCATATAAGGCGCTACCACGCTCACTTGATTAGCTCCTGCGTGCTTAGCCGCATCAATCAGCAGTAAGAGCTCCATGATATGTGTTGCAGGTGGATAGGTAGATTGGATGATTACCACTTCGCAGCCTTTCATATTTTCTTGCACTATAGGCCTGAGCTCTCCATCACTAAACGACTGCAGTTGCCATTTAACCAATGGCCTTTGAGCTAAAATGGCTATACTTTTAGTCAACTCACTAGAAGCTGTACCCGCCAAGAAATGCAAAGAATGATCCATAAGTTTGATCGTTAAGAACAATAACGGGCTTCTTGCATAATCTACGTCTTTTACTCCCTATATGCGTCAGAAATTTGTTCGGAATGCAGTCGCTCGGCTATTGCCGAGTGACAAATATTGGAATTATGGGCTGCCACGCCACTTGGTGGCTCGCAGTGACAGCCAAGGTTGCTTCGCTTCCTCGCGATGACATCCGGTTAGTCACAAATTTTTTCCTTCCTAGAAAACAAAATACTTGATTTCACAAGCAGTCTAATAATAGGTTTGAATCGTATTAGGAGCAAAAAGTGTAACTTTGTTCTTGCAAAATGAAGCTATGGCCACAAAAGCACTAATCAACCCATACTATAGCACGTACCATCATCAGACACACATTCAAAGCACACGAGCGTCTCAAGAGCAAAAAACTCATTGAACAACTTTTTCAGCAAGGTCATATAGTACAAAACCTGTACCCCTTGCGGTTGATCTACCTGCCTTGTCAAGAGCAATCTATTGCCCATCATCAAGTTTTATTTAGTATACCTAAAAAGAAGATCAAGCATGCAGTTGATAGAAATATCATTAAAAGAAAGTTGAGAGAAGCTTATAGGCTACATAAGCACCTATTGCACCCTTCCTCAGACAAAACCTTTCATTTTTTATTAGCCTATATCTATGTAGCCAGTCATAAGACTTGTAATTTCGAGACCATAAAAAAACAGATCATTAAAAGTATGCATTACCTCAATCAGTTAGATGGTCATACAGTAGATGGCTCTTCTTGATTATAATATCCATGGCACTCATCCTCAGTATAGAAACAAGTACATCCGTCTGCTCAGCAGCGCTGCATGCAGCAGGAAAATTAGTAGCCTATCAAAGCGTGACTATAGCGCGTTCGCATGCCGAATCCCTGCTAACGATGATCAACCATCTATTACAACTCAGTCACCATGCAGCCAAGGATCTACACGGCATTGCTATTTCCGAAGGTCCTGGTTCTTATACAGGTTTACGGATTGGAGCTGCTACGGCTACAGGCCTCTGTTATGCCTTGGATATACCTTTAATAGCAGTGAATACACTAGAAGCTATGGCACATGCTGTTCAGTCGCTGAACATCACCCGCGCTTTATGTTGCCCTATGATTGATGCGCGGCGCATGGAAGTATATTGTCTGATAACAGATGCAGCTAATAACATCCTAGAAGAAGCCCATCCTCAAATTGTCACCGAGCATAGTTTTGCAAGTTGGCTATCCCAGCACTTCATCTTATTTTTCGGAGATGGAGCTGCCAAATGTAAACCTATCCTCGCTCACCATAGCCATGCTATTTTTATAGACGACATTTACCCTTCCGCCCAGCAAATAGGGGTCCTGGCATATACTCACTTCCAACAAAACAAATTTGTAGACCTTCACTTATTCTCACCTCAATACCTAAAACCATTTTATAGTTCGATGACGCAATGAAGTCTCTTGAATTATAAGTATATTATTTATTGATTTCACACTATAGCTTAACTTTAAAAAGACAAAGAACCTAAAATTTCGAATTGTTGGTTTAGGTAGTATCTTTGCGTTCGAGCTTTTGAAAAATGGGCTTGTTCACCCATATAAAGGACTAAGAAAACCTTAAGAAAATCTACGTCCATGATGCAAGTAAAAAAAATAACGCTCTTAATCGGATTTGTTTTAATCCATATTTTGGTAGTCGGCTGTAATTGTGACAAAGAAAAGGGGAATCCTTTGGCTAGGGGAGAGAAAAGATTGAAGAATAATTTAAAAGAACAATGTAAAGAAAAGGCTTGGAAAAGCCTGGAGGAATCCTTTGAGCAGGATAGAAACAGCTTTGAAAAAATTAATCAACACATCCAAAGGTTACTTGCTCTACAAGAGAAAGTAAGCAATTTTTCTAAATTGCTTGCTCCTATTGTTCCCAAGTTTTTAAATAAAAATCCTCTCGATTCTAAAGAAAAGCAAGAACTCCAACCCTTGTTAGATTTCATATCCCCTTTAAAGGTATTTCCTGAAGAACTCTCTAATAAAAAGATAGATGAGTTATTGCAGAAAGATCCATCCTCCCTACAAAAATTTAGTGGTTTGCTAGACCCCATTGTAATTCAAGTGATCAAGACATTTCTCACTAATCAGCTAGATTTGTGGAGAAACTTGAAGCAACAATTAGAGCAGAAAAGCACAGAAGGAAATAGTGATTCAAATTAGCCTTTGTGAGAAACAACTGCTATTAGGGCGTTGCACACAGTCGCTCGGCTCCAGCCGAGTGACGAATAATATACCCCCAAACTAGCGCAGAAGTTCTGTACCCATTCACGCCTATGTATAATAAATAGGTATAAAGAGAATACGAGAAACTACCAGCGACATAGATCATGCCATCCCCGGCTATAATTCTTGATTGCCGCGGTCGCCTCCGTCACTGCGAAGCCGACTATACAAGCGGGAACCCCGAAGGGCTCATCGTTGTGTAGGCCTGTGGGTTAGAAAAGTTAATCCAGCCCGTGGGCCTTAATTTATGAGAGTGTTGATACATAGATAGACACTCAATAAATATAGCGAAGTAGTGGA
>CAZZEE010000015.1:9320-13141 GCA_964652695.1 uncultured Cytophagales bacterium | reverse complement strand
CTATACAGCATACCCTTTTTTGCTACATACACTCAAGCTGAGCAATAGCACGCTAAGGAATAAAGAGGGAAAATTTATTCTTCCTCTTCATGGCTATGCTTGCTACTTCCTGAAGCATGTCCTCCCATACGTCCTCGTTCTGCCATTCCTGCATATCCTGCCCTCTCAGCTGAGGTGTGTCCCCCCCTACGTCCCCGCTCTGCCATTCCCTCATGCCCTGCCTTTTCTGCGGAAGCATGTCCTCCTGCACGTCCTCTTGCTGCCATTCCCTCATGCCCTGCCTTTTCTGCGGAAGCATGTCCCCCTTTTCTTGCAATCTCTTCTACTTTTTCATGAGGCATGGAAGCAAAACCACGATTTTTGGTATTATTGCCATGCATATTTTCTCGGATGTTATTTTTAGTTGCCATATTTATTTCCTTGTTTTTATTATGGTTAATAATATTTCGTGTCCTTGCTAACGTAGGAATAAATCCAATGAAATCCCAAAGAATAAGATGAAGAAATATGAAGAAATTTAGCCAAGCAACCCATCAAGTGCCTTATTGAAGCCTTTTTGCTGTTACAAGTGCCTGCTTGCTATCTAGCTGATCGAATGGGTTAAGGCTGGTTGCTTTTTGGCTGGTGTGGTGGATGGTTGGTCTGTATCTGAGCGCAGTGGTATCCGGATGCCGATATAATAATTCACGCCCCAGGCATTATCCTCTTCGTTGAGTCCCCAGCCGATGATATCAAAAGGAATAAGCGTTTTGGACGAGCTAATCGACTTGGCGAACTTATAACGGACTGTGCATCCCATGTACACCCATTGCCATACTTGGACGCGTACGCCTGCTACTACTTCTAGCCAATGGGCATTAAACTTATCCGTTGTATCTACATCTACTGTGGATTGGAATAAATCCGTTTTGCCCATATAATTCCCATATAATGCATCTCGAAAGATAGATCGGCTATACATGAACCCTAAGTAGGCTACATTGTGGTCTTTGTTTTTAGGAATGAAGTTATAACTCAGCCCCACCCGGAAATACTGACCCCAGTTATGAGAGAGGATCTTTGTGAATTTTTTTTTCGGGTCTTCCTTGCTTTTGGTTGGATTCTTTCTGAGCATACTTCCCCAGCCATAATCTACGTCTAGAAGGATCCTATTGAAATCAATGCTGCTGTGAACTTCATACTGCCCTCCTGTTTTCTCTTTCCAGATATAATAAGGAAGTCTAGCTACGTCAAATCCTATTTCTAAGCCAGTAGGTATAAAATCCTTGGGACTTGCCCAACTAGGAGCATAGTTACCCAAGGAAGCTAGGATAATAAGTATGCTAATACGAGATCTCCACATGTGGTTTGTCATTACCTGCTGTGCCAGGGTTTGTTATTTTTCCTTCGGTGGCTAAGATCGTACTTGATTGAAAGGAAGTTTCTATACGCTCTAGCACATAGACTATTTGAATGCCGCAACTAGGTGATAACAAAGAGTGTTTAGCTTGATAGTGAAGTGTTATAATATCAGGTTGAGAGGCAGTAGCTGTTTTATAGAGAAATAATTTAATAATTCTATGTTTATCATCTAAGAGTAATGGCAAGCGTTTTCCTTTTAAATCTTTTAAATTATTTCGAATAGCTGTTTCCCATTCATTGCCAGAAAAGAAGGTTTCTATATTCTTTCTACCGCCAGTTGGTAGCTCGACGTCTGCATGGTTTCTTGTCAATGATTTGGTTCCTTTGAACTCAATCCATACTACATTTGTATTATAAAGACTCCTACAATCCTTCATGTCTTTGCAGCTTACCATTTCTAAGGCCATGAACAAGAGCAAGGCAGATAGTGCCAAGAGGTCAGACAGTCGTTTCTTGATATGAAGTAAATACATGCAATATGAAGGTTAAAGGCTGGTAGGATATGGGGTGTGTCAATTATACTAAATTATGGGTTGCTTCGCTACGCTCGCAATGATGGCACCAATGTATCTTTTATTTCAAGTTTAAGCACCCTTCCTTCTCAGAAACCAAAGATAGTCTTTGCTTTTCTTCTTCTTGTAGGACCCTGCGTAAAATTTTACCTACATTAGACTTAGGAAGGCTATCTCTAAATTCAATATAACGAGGCCTTTTATAGTTAGTGAGTCGTTGTTTACAGTAGCTGATTAATTCTTCTGCTGTGAGAGAAGGATCTTTTTTGACTACATACAGTTTTACTGCCTCTTTACCATCACCTTGCCAGGTTGCAATGGCTGCTGACTCTAATACCTTAGGGTTGGTGAGAACCACATTTTCTATCTCGTTGGGATATACATTAAACCCAGATACATTAATCATCTCTTTTTTGCGATCTAATATCTTGATGAATCCATCGGGACTGATGCTGGCAATATCTCCTGTTTGTAGCCAGTCATCCACAAAAGCTTGCTTCGTTTCTTCAGGATTATTCCAGTATTCATCCATTACTTGTGGTCCTTTGACTAACAGGTGACCTGGCTGACCGGGGAACACTTCTTGGTTGTTTTCATCTACTATCTTGACCTGTGTGCTGGGTAGAGGTATGCCAATGGTGCCTCTACGATGCGTTCCATTGGGGATATTGCAAGCTACACAAGGGGAAGCTTCCGTTAACCCATAACCCTCTATGAGCGGATTACCTGTTAATTGTTCCCATTTTTCGGCTATCGCATCTTGTAGGGCTACTCCCCCAGCTAAGCTTATTTTGAGATGCGAAAAATCAACAGAGGTGAGCTGAGGATTTGCCAATAGTGCATTAAAAAGTGTGTTAACTCCTATCAGACAAGAGAAAGGATGTTTGCGCAGCTCTTTGATCAATCCATTGACGTCTCTAGGATTGGTGATCAGTACGCTTTTAGCACCTATTTGCATGCTAGCCCATAGGTTGACCGTTAAGGCAAAAATATGATATAGGGGGAGAGGGGAAATAAATACCTCTTTGCCTTCCGCTAGTGTTGTCTGCATAAAGGTCAGCATTTGTCTCATATTAGCCAGTATATGCTTGTGTTTGAGCACAACACCCTTGGAAATGCCCGTAGTGCCCCCTGTATATTGGATGAAAGCGCTGTCTTCGTTTGATGGGGTAACACGATGAAAGGGCGTTGCTTTGCCTAAACTTAATACCTGATTCAAGCGGATTACCTCTAGGTTGTTGGGGAATTGGTAAGGGGGTACTAGCTTTTTGATATACTTGACCGCAAAATTTGTTACATACCCTTTAAACTTCCCAAGCATATCACCTACTTCTGTGACAATGATGGTCTTTAAGGCAGGGATGTCTTGAATGACAGAAGCAAGGTTATGCGCGAAATTGGCGAGTATGATAATACCTTTAGCACCAGCATCTTTAAGTTGCTGTTCTAGTTCATAGGCTGTATATAGTGGATTGACATTGACTACAGTCATGCCAGCTCGTAATGTACCCAATATAGCTATGGGATTTTGTAGTAAATTGGGTAGTTGAATAGCCACATGGTCTCCTGGCTTTAAGGAGGTATATTTTTGTAGGTAAGCGACAAAAGCTTTGGTGAGCTGGTCAACCTCTCCATATGTCAATATTTTGCTCATATTCTCAAGCATAGGGAGGTTGCTATACTTTTCAAAGGCAGCCTCTAGAAAAGTAATTAACGTCTCATGAGGGGATAGGCTTATCTCATAGGGTACAGACATTGGATAATGTTGGAACCATGGATACGGTGGTGATTGTTTCATAATCTTATGACTAAAGTGGCTTACAAATTTAGCAAATTTTTAGAAACCCTTCCATTTATCTTACGGACATTGTAGGGGTCTTGAGAAACCAGACATTATTGTGCGTTATG
>CAZZEE010000015.1:6526-9310 GCA_964652695.1 uncultured Cytophagales bacterium | reverse complement strand
CGTTATGGTCATTTCACTGCGACGCTCAAAGAGCCGCACAGACCGTAGGATCGTGGCAATCGCAAAACTGTGACTTATCATCGTGAGCGATAGCATGGCAATCCCTACCACTGCGAGGATCGAAGATCCGTGGCAGAGGGCTCATCACTACGTAGGCCCATAGGGGAGGAAGTGATCATCCATAATTCCAAATATTTGTCACGCGGCAATAACCCATTGCCGCGGACCTCGCAGGCCTCGCAATGATGGACTGCATGCCGAGTCAATTTCTGAGCTATCTAGTAGTAGTCGAAAGAAGCTAGTTTTGCAAGAGATCTATTAATTTGAGCCTCCATACATTACTTGATATGAATCCACTAAAGAAACTAGCTGGTGATACAGCTGTTTATGGGCTGAGTAGTATAATAGGTAGGGTGTTGAACTACTTCCTTGTACCCTTTTATACCAGCATCTTATTACCTGCCGAATATGGTATCATTACCGAATTGTATGCTTATATGGCCTTTCTAGAAGTCCTCTATACATACGGTATGGAGACAGCCTACTTGAAGTTTGCTGCGGAGGAAAGCTTAGTAGGAACATTTAGAATAACAAGTAGCCTATTGCTGGGTACCAATATTCTTTTTTCAAGTACACTTGTTTGCCTAGCTACTCCGCTGATCAATTATTTAGGTTATCCTGGGCATGAGGTATACATCTATTATACTGCTGCCATTATGTGCGTTGATACCCTTTTGGTGATTCCCTTTGCTCGATTACGGTTGTCAAACCAAGCTACCCGTTTTGCGAAGCTCAAATGTGGACAGATAGGAGTCAACATTGGGTTGAACGTATTTTTCCTTTATATCCTTCCCCAGATAGCAACTGGTAAATGGCTGCCAGCATGGCAACCTATTATTCCCTATTTACACCATCCAACTGATCGTATAGCCTATGTATTCTTAGCTAATATATTGGCTAACCTCTGTGTGTTACCCTGGATGGGGATGTCGTTGGATGATTTTAGATACCATGTAGAGAGAAAGCAGGTAAAGCGTATCCTTCGTTACGGTTTACCGTTGCTGGTAGTGGGCTTAGCAGGTATGACGAATGAGATGCTTGCCAGGGTTTTATTGAAGCACATATTGCCTATAGATTTATATGTATATCCAGGTCAAAGCAAGGAATCTATTTTAGGTGTCTTTGGAGCTTGTTATAAGCTTTCTATCTTCATGGCCCTGGGTATTCAAGCTTTTCGGTATGCAGCAGAACCTTTCTTTTTTAGCCATGCAGCTGATAAGCAATCTCCACAGCTGTTTAGCAAGGTGATGCAAATTTATGTTGTTGTAGCCTGTTGGATATGGTTTTCCATTAGTGCAAATTTAGATCTACTAGGTTATCTGTTCCTTCGTCATCCCATCTACCGTATTGGACTTGAAATGGTCCCTTATCTTTCTTTGGGTTACTTGTGGTTAGGTATCTATTATAACCTCTCCATATGGTTCAAGCTAGTTAATAAAACTTACTATGGCAGTATTATCACAGTAATAGGCGCTATAGTGACTATATTACTCAACTTATTTTTAGTACCTCATTGGGGATATATGGGAAGCGTATGGGCGACTTTATGTAGTTACGTAAGCATGGCAGTTATCTGTTATTACCAAGGACAAAAGTATTACCCCATGCCTTATCAAGTCGGCCGTGGCTTATTAGTTATCTTCGTTACGTGGGTGCTGGTGTTGATCGTGAGGAAATTAAATTATCCCCACATGACTTATGCAATAGCTAGTAATATGATATTTACGCTTGTATATGGATGGGTTGTTTATAAGTGGATACGGAAGTTTATTTAAATCATCAACCTATTATGAACATCCATTTCTACAAATACCAGGGAACTGGCAATGATTTTATCATTATCGATCAACTGACTGAGTCCCCTCAAACAGTTCCACAAGATCCGCAGCTTATCCAAAAGCTATGTCACCGCAAATGGGGAATAGGCGCAGATGGTATCATTTTTCTACAAAAACATCCTTCCTATGATTTTGAGATGGTATATTATAATCCAGATGCTAGTAAGAGCTTTTGTGGAAATGGGAGTCGATGTGCCGTTCACTTAGCCAACCAGTTGCAAATCATTGGGGATCGTACTCAGTTTCTAGCTATAGATGGCCTACATGCTGCTTATATTCAAGAAGGTATCATTTCCATAACCATGGGGAATGTGACTGCTATACAGTGTATAGGTAACGATTACTGGTTAGATACAGGTTCTCCCCATTATGTTCGTTTGGTAGAAGAGATAGCCTTATTAGACTTACCTAAGTTGGGTAAAGAGATTAACAACTTACCACCATTTCAAAACACAGGAACAAATGTTAACTTTGTTCAATTGGTTGGAAATAACCGGTTCTCCATGCGAACCTATGAAAGAGGTGTAAATGATGAAACCTTATCTTGTGGAACAGGTGCAGTAGCAGCGGCGTTAGTGGCTGCTAGACAAGGTTATAGTACCCCCATCCATATAACCACACCAGGTGGTGAACTGCAAGTAAGCTTTCGAGCAAATGAGGGAATTTTTACTGAAGTTTACTTGATAGGGCCTGCTACCCTAGTGTTTGTAGGCGAAATAGAGATCTAGTATATGTCCGAATAATGTTTGGAGAATGAGACAGGAGGATAAACTGATAGAAGGATACAAAAAACCTATTAATAAAAGCAAAAATATGCGTATCATACCCAAAAATTCTAAACCAGATTTAGATAAACCAGATTTAGATAAACCAGATTTAGATAAAC
>CAZZEE010000015.1:0-6426 GCA_964652695.1 uncultured Cytophagales bacterium | reverse complement strand
AGATTTAGATAAACTAGATTTAGATAAACTAGATTTAGATAAACTAGATGAAATATTAGAAGAAGAGTTTGCAACATTAGAAGCAGAATTAGAGGAAATGATTGATGCGGGTATGGAAGAGACAATACAGACAGTTGCAGCAAAAGTTGCAGCAGTAGTGGAAGAAACCGTAAGAAAAGAAATAGCAATCAACATGCTTTTTGAGCTAAATTTGGACATGAAAATTGTACAGAAGGCTACTGGGCTCACCAAAAAAGAACTCCAAGGTTTGGTGAGGGAAATAAATGAGCAGTCAATTTGAGCAGCGTAGGTAATGGTCCTTAAGATCATACCATTGGGCTCTTGTATGGCTTATATGCAAGGTTGTGGCTGGGAGCTGTTCTTTACTATCCCTTGTTAAGTTCTTTATTCAATCAGATATGGAGGTAAAGCAACAAAATTTTTAAATGAGCCCTGGGGCTTTACAAATACTTATTCATATATGTTAAAATTCTTTACCAAACTATTTGGTACCAAGTCAGAAAGAGACTTAAATACTATACGTCCCTATATCAAAAAGATCAACCAGGAATATGACAAGCTAGGTGGCATTAGTCATGATGCACTACGTGCCCAAACCAAGTCTTTGCAACAACATATTCAGGCAGAGATGCAAGCCCTAACAATAGAGTTGGTAGCTTTAGAAAGTCAGCTAGAGTCAGATGCTCCTATAGAACCACAAGCAGTAGACAAGATCTATACACAAATCAACCGTGTCAAAGACGCCTATGACGCACAGTTAGAAAAGGTACTTTTAGATATTTTGCCCCAAGCCTTTGCTATTGTGAAAGAGACTGCACGTCGGTTCAAAGAAAATTCCCAACTTGTTGTAACAGCTACTGCTTATGACCAGAAATTGGCAGCCAATCAAAACCATATTATTATGGAAGGCGATAAGGCGATTTGGAGCAATCAGTGGGAAGTAACCGGACATCTCATCACTTGGGATATGGTCCATTATGATGAGCAGCTGATGGGAGGCGTGATCTTGCACCAAGGCAAGATAGCCGAGATGGCAACGGGTGAAGGAAAAACCTTAGTGGCAACCCTTCCCACCTTCCTAAATGCCTTGGTAGGCAAGGGGGTACATATTGTAACTATCAACGACTACCTAGCCAAACGAGATGCTGCCTGGAACAAGCCTATTTTTCAGTTTCATGGCCTAACAGTAGCCTGTATAGAAGAAACACCTCCGCACTCTACAGCTAGGAGGGAAGCATACCAAGCGGATATTACCTATGGAACCAACAACGAGTTTGGTTTTGACTATCTCCGAGATAACATGGCTACGCGCATGGAGGAAGCTGTTCAACGAGGACACCATTATGCCATTGTAGATGAGGTAGATTCCGTGCTCATTGACGATGCCAGGACCCCGCTTATTATCTCAGGTCCTGTTGAGCAAGATACAGCCAAGGATTATATAGCGCTGAACCCACGTATCAAGCGACTTTATGAGGCGCAAAAGCAGCTCGTTAACCAGTTCTTACAAGAAGCAAAGTCCCCTATTGCACAAGGTAAAGAAGATGCAGCAGGCTTGCCTTTGTTTAGATCCTATAGAGGCTTGCCCAAATACAAACCACTTATTAAGTACTTGAGCGAACCAGGTATTAAGCAACTCCTACATAAAGAAGAAAATTATTACCTGCAAGATAATTCCAGGATGATGCCGGAAGCAGATGAGCCCCTCTTGTTTACCATTGATGAAAAACACAATTCTGTAGAGCTAACGGACAAGGGCTTAGAGTTTATTACCCAACAAGGGGAAGATCCCCATTTCTTCATTTTGCCAGATACTGCTACAGCTATTGCTGAAATAGAAAATCATCCTGACCTAGATAGGGCTGCTAAAGATCAAAAGAAACAACAGTTGGCCCAAGAGTATGCCGTTAAATCCCAGCGTATTCACGTAGTGCAGCAGCTCTTGAAAGCTTATGCGCTCTTTGAGAAAGATATAGATTATGTCTTGTTAGATGGTAAAGCTAAAATAGTGGATGAGCAAACGGGCAGGGTACTAGAAGGTCGCCGTTATTCAGATGGATTACACCAGGCTATTGAAGCAAAAGAAGAAATTAAGATCGAAAAAGCCTCACAGACTTATGCGACTATTACCTTACAAAACTACTTCCGCCTTTACCATAAACTAGCAGGGATGACAGGTACAGCGGAGACAGAAGCAGGGGAGTTTTATGATATTTATCACTTAGATGTAGTGGCAGCTCCTACTCATCAGCCTATGATTAGGGAGGATAAAGATGATAAAGTTTATAAGACTGCTCGGGAGAAGTTCAACGCTATCATCGATGAAATAACTGCACTAGCTGCTCAAGGTAGACCCGTACTGGTGGGTACTACTTCGGTAGAGATATCTGAGCTAGTAAGCAAGATGCTTAACCTCAGAAAGATTAAACACCAGGTACTCAATGCTAAGCAACACCAGCGGGAAGCAGAGATTGTAACGGAAGCAGGTAAGGCGGGTACTGTCACTATTGCCACCAATATGGCAGGGCGGGGAACGGATATCAAGTTAAGTCCAGAGGCTAAAGCAGCAGGAGGTTTGGCAATCATTGGTACTGAGCGACATGAGTCTAGGCGGGTAGATAGGCAGCTGCGGGGAAGGGCTGGAAGGCAAGGGGATGTGGGCTCATCCCAGTTCTTTGTTTCTTTAGAGGATAGCCTCATGCGACTCTTTATTTCTGATCGGATAGCCAAGATCATGGATAGTCTGGGATTGAAAGAAGGGGAGATGATCCAACATGGTATGATCACCCGTTCTATAGAGCGGGCCCAGAAGAAGGTGGAACAAAATAACTTTGGATACCGAAAACGACTCTTGGAGTACGATAATGAACTTAATAAGCAAAGAGAGATCGTCTATCAACGCAGAAAAGATGCCCTCGTAGGACGCAGGCTGCATCTAGAAACCTTTAACCTGTTATATGATGTGGCTAAAAGATGGATGGGGCAGCCAGGCACCAAAGCTCCTTATGAAGAACTCAACCAAAAATTAACACAACTTGATGGTGCTACCTTACCTATGTCGGTAGAGGAGTTCAATGCCTTGGATTTCCATAAGCTGACGGAAGCTGTTTACCAAACTTTGGTCACAGGTTATGAGCATAGACGGGCTGTCTTGCAAGAACAAGTATCAGCTATACACACCAGTTTGTTGCAACATCCTGAAGCCAATCAGGCAGCTTATTTTGCATTTAGCTTTACAGATGGTGAGTTGCAACTAGAAGCACCTATCAAGGCAGCAGATTTTATGACAAGCCCAGGAGAGGCACTGATGAAGTCGTTAGAAGCAGTAGTCACCGTTCATTGTTTAGATCATTTTTGGCAAGAACACCTACGTATTTGGATGAACTGAGGCAAGCGGTACAGAATGCTTCTTATGAGCAGAAAGATCCGTTATTGATTTATAAGTTTGAGTCTTATAACTTGTTTTCTTCTATGATTGCCAAAACAAATGAGGCGATTGTATCCTATCTGTTCAAGGCGCAACTATCCGTGTATAAAGAGACCAATGAAAAAGCTAGGTTGGCAGAAAGGCGCCAGAACATTAAGCTGGAAGAAAGTAAGCAAGACTTTTTGAGTCAGCTGTATGCAGCGGGCACAGGTGATGTAGTTGAAAAGCCTAATCAACCTATTAAATCCAACAAAATTGATAGAAACCAACGCGTAACGGTACAATATCAGGATGGAACCATCAAGGAAGATGTTAAATTTAAAAGTGTGGAAGAAGATATTGCGAGCGACAGATGTGTGTTAGTGGAAGATAAATGACCTGGGAGAGCGTGGAGTTAGCAAGATCCCTGACTCCGTATCGCAATAGTGGATTATCAGCACTCTGCATATGCCTGCACAATGATGAGCCCTTTGGGGTTGCCACGGTTGCTATGATCCTTCGTAATTGACACTCAAAACCGTCATCTCGAGCCACGTAGTGGCGTGGCGATCCATATGGACATTTTTCGTGGACTCCTAATTCCACAACATAATCAAACTATCATGCTTAACCTTCTTGGAACGGCTTTATATGGATTCTTATTAACAGGCACTTGTCCTAACTGCCAGACGAATGTAGTGTTAGGTTATGGGGAAGACTTATCTGCTCATCGTACTTTATTCGCCACTCCTATAGAACCCTACGAGCCCTTACAACCCCCACAGCATAAGTCCAAGCGAAACACTAGCTTTATAATAGCCAATGATATTACCAGTCGGCTACAACAGTTACTGCTCGATTTAAAGGCTTATCACGAGCTGACAACGAGTATAGCTGGCTATACAATACAAGGATATAATGGTACCAATCGACAGTTGGCTTTTCAGATTAAGGATCAGTTATGCGCTCATTTTGACCATTTAAATGCTGAAGTACAATACAAACAACCTAATTTTACTGTGCAGATAGGAAGGTTTTTAGATCGGCTAGAAGCTTATCCCTTGTACTTGCGTATTAAAAAGTTCTTGCCACAAGCTATTATCAGGCCTACATGGTTTCTCAATAAGGCAGGTATATTTGAACTGGTAAAACCAATAGAGGTAGTGGATAATCCGTTGGGTAGTGAAACGCAGGTATTCAACGAAGAGACTAGGGCTGCTGAGGATTTAGTAGTAGATAAAGTGGAAGATGAGGTAGTATTAGACCTGCAACCGTAGTGAAAGAATCGGATTTTGTACGAGTTATTATATTCAATTAGTAACTAAATAGTATATTTGTTTGATAGGCTAAGCCTAAGCAATTACATACAATATAAATACCTATGAAGCATTCATCCTATTTTAATCTAAAAAACGCTTTATTATCACTATTCATTTTACTCGGTGGTTACTTAGCTGGTTGTGGTGATAGTAAGCCTAGTAGTTCCAACCCTGGTAAAGTAAGTACAGCAACGGGTAAAGCTTTTAACCAGCCAGGTGGATTTCAAGTAGGGCCTTATGCGGGACAACAAGTAGGTCCCGTAGAGGGACCTGGTCGTATGGTATACATAGAGGGCGGATCTACTGTTTTAGGACTCCTTGGGGAAGATACCCAGCATAATCCTAAGAAGGAAGTCACCGTCACTTCTTACTATATGAAAGAAATTGAAGTTACTAATATAGAATGGAACGAATATTTGGGTGATTTGAAAAACAAGGATACAGCATTGTACGAAGCTGCCTTACCCGACGAAAAAGTATGGGAACGTGCTTTGGGTTATAATGATCCCTATATAAGTAATTACAGGAGAGGCAAAGGATTTAGATTTTATCCTGTAGTAGGTGTCAGTTGGACACAAGCCAACGAATATTGTAAGTGGCTTACCGATCAGTTGAATGAGGGAATTGCCCAAAAGGATGGTAAAACTTATGATCCAGCAAACCCAGCAGGTACAGATGACCAATCTATAGAAAGTGATATAATAGGTATTGGGTACCGATTACCTACTGAAGCTGAATGGGAATATGCAGCACGAGCCAACCTGGTACAGTCTACCCAGCGCGTATATCCTTGGGGGGATGGACTTTCATTACGGGGTCAAGAAGGGGAGTGGAAGGGTAAATATTTAGCTAACTTCAAACGCTCCAAAGGAAATTATAAAGGTGTGCCAGGAGAAGCAAATAGTGATGCGCCTACTTGTGAGGTATGGGATTATCCTGCCAACGACTTAGGTTTATATGATATGGGGGGTAACGTAAGTGAGTGGGTTAATGACCTCTACAGACCTTTATCTTACCAGGATTTCGATGACTTCAATCCTGCTAGACGAGATGATACATTAGATCCTGAAAAGGATTATGATCCTACTAATTCCCTTATCAACAATAAGTCTAGGGTCTACAAAGGTGCTTCTTGGAAAGATTGTGCATATTGGGCACAAATAGGTACTAGACGTTACTTAGATCAAGATTCTTCTAGTGCAACTATTGGATTTAGATATGCTATAACGAGCATGGGAAAGAAATTGGAATAATATCCTGCAGTGTCACGGCTGCTGTATTGCTTTATTTATCGCGACGTCACTGCCATGCCCCAAGGGGCATGGCAGCTGAAAGTCCGTCACAATTCTTGGCAGTAACGAATTTCTGACACTATCTATTTGTATTATCTCTCCCACTTGCTGGTACTTACTTTCAGGTGAGGCTTGCCTACATGGTATGACAGTCTTGTACTTTAGTAATCTCGTGGTTTACATCCTCACATTTTAGCTTGAACTAGACATATATAGGGGCTTGTCTAACTCCTATAGCCACCAGTAATAAAATAGAAACAGGTTAGCCCAACGTTACCAAATCCCTTCCAAACTCTAACTTGACTGCAAGCCTTTTCTAAAGAACTTTTACCTTGATCTTACATTTTATATTGATTAGGGATAAAAATATATTTACATAATTTCTGGC
>CAZZEE010000014.1:0-13744 GCA_964652695.1 uncultured Cytophagales bacterium | reverse complement strand
GTGGCTCTTGCTTTTCTTAGAATATGCTTGCAAAGATTCTAAACAGTCTCTAACAAATTACATAATTCTTCTTGACAACTCTCTAGGTCTTTTACAAGTTGCTTAGCTAACACTAAGTCCTTCTTTTCTTGCTCCCAGTTTATATAGTGGCTCTTTTCTGGGAGGTTTAGGCATTTTTCTATACCTGTTATCTCTTCTTTGATTGCTTTTAATTCTTGGTTGATTAGAGTGAATGTATTACTGATATCTTCCTTACATTCTCCATCTAGTAATTGTTTTTCATCGTTAAAATAACCAACATTACCCGTAATCAGTTCCAGTAATTTCGTGATTTCTTTAAAATTGAAAGTCCTGCGTTGATGAACAAATATTTTTCCATTTTTTAATTTTGAAATATATTCCTTGTCTTCTTGTGCTTTGGTAAGCTCTTGCTCTTCCTTCAGCTTTTTTGCTCGTTCGTTCGCTTGTCTTTCTTGTTCCGCTAATATTTTTTTGACTTTCTCACGACGTTCTTTTTCCTTTTCCTCCAATACATTCAATTGTTCTTTCCAATCATCTACCACTTTTTTTATTTTACTTTTTGATTGTTCTTTGCTTTTATTCATTCGTTCTATCATCTCTTCCAACTCTTTCCTTTTATTTTTGACTTCTTCAGCTACTTCTGCCTCTTTACGAAGCTCATCGAGGAAAGATTGTGCAAAACCCTGCTTAACGGCTATGTCAGAGGGTGTCTCATTTTTGCTGTTTTTTGCCTTGAAATCTGCATGGTTAGCTAACAAGTACCTGATAAGCGCTATGTCCCCCAAAGATACGGCTTCATGTAATGCAGTATTCTGAGTCCCTGCCTGGCGCTCATCAATATCCATCCCTACAGCCTTACTCTCCACTTCTTGCAATTTTTTAATCAAAAAATCACTTCCATCCCTCTCTTTGGCTCGTTTCACCATAGCTCCATTACGAGTGTCAGGTGGATTGGGCGGATTAGGAGAATCAGTTGGCTTTGAGAATTTTTCTTCTGGAGGATTATTACAACTACATTGGGTTAACCAAATAGCTAACATTCCTATTGCTAATAGCCAAATATAGCTAGCAAAACATTTTCTCATATTACTTCCTATAATTGGTAAGCATTTGCCCTATTGGAAAACTAACCGCTAACCAGCTATGCCTATAATGGTACCAACCCACAGTTGTATAGTTATTATCTGAGGTATGCACTAACCCCTGTACGGAGTCGATTTGCCTGTTTCTTAACATCATTTAACTTCTTATGCTGAATCGTCTGCACTAAAGATACGGGTACTGCCGTGAATAGGCTATGCATAACTAATCCAGTGACATAATCATGCCTATCCCTATAGGGAATCACTTGATGGGAAGGATAGTATTTTTCTATATGCGCCTTCAGCGGCATGGCTTGCAAGATAGGTAGGATATACGATGTATCCACAGGTTCTTGAGCACCTATTTTTTGCAAAATGGCCACAGTCGAATGTTGGAACATGTCGCGTAAAGTCGCTATAAATGCCTGCTCTTTTTGAGCTTCCTCATCCCATGCTTGCGCTGTTTTGCGATAAACATCATTAAATATTTCGCTATAAAAGTCCATATCCATTTTGGTTTTAGATGACTTCAATAGGGTATTCTGCAATTCTAGCACCCAATATTTTTTAAGCGCTTCAAAAAACTGAACTTTTAATTCTAAAGCTGGTTGAGCTTTTTCCGCTAGTTGGTACGCTTTTTGAAAGATTCGCTCTAAAACTGCTCGATCTACTATAACTTTTCCCATCAGTTCTTTTTCTACAGCTTCAATCAGTCTATCCTTAAAAAAGGCTACATCAAGCTGATACTTAGTAGACGGATCTTTTAACCCATACGAACCTATATAATGCACTAGCTCTTGCTTGCTATAATCATTTTCAAAATGAGCATCATACTGATGGGCACCTATGTAGTTGGATACATCTTCTTGGTTATTTTTCAAGATCTCATAGGCTTCTTTTTTTATCGATTGAAGCTCCTCTAAAAGTTGCTTAGCTAATTGTGTATTCTCCAGTTTGCGGTTGATACATGCTGCTTCTATTTTAATTGCTTCTTCTTCAAGTATTCCTTTTTGCTTGGCTCGCTTCAAAAATTCTTGATACCCACCTCGGTGTTCCACATAATTTTTTATGTCTTTATAAGAGGAGATCAACTCTTCCCCATCTTCATAGATCTGTACAAGCAATACTTGAAGGTCTTGTTGTTGTTCATCAGTCAAAATATGAATACGATTTTGAGTCATATCCTCTCGTATAAATTCCATCAACATTCTTTTTTTCTTCGCTTGTTCCAAAAATACTAGATCTCCATCTCGATGGTCCACATAATTTTTTAAATCTCTATACGATATGGCTAGCTCTTGCTCCTCTTTGGCGATCTGTTGAAGCAATGACTGAAGGTCTTGTTGTTGCTCAGGGATTAAAGGCGTATTAACAGTGTTTTGAGCTATATCTTCCTGTATAAACTTCATGTACTTTATTATTCCCTTGACATTAGACTGTCTGTAGTTAGGTATAAAAAAGTATTTCACAGAAGGCACAGCTATATTCTTGGTAGCTAATTCGTAACGACTGTGCTTTTCTTCATACTCCCTTTTTTGTACTTCCACCTTTACAGCCGCTTGTTCCACTTGCTGTACCTGTTGTTCCAGTTTTTCTGTCTCAGCTTTCATCCGCTCTATTTTTTCTTGCGTTTGTCTCTCCTGTTCTTGACTAAATTGAATTAATTCTTTTTTAATTGTATGAACTCGTTTGACAAATGCTGCTATTCGTGGTTGTAGCTTTTCTATTGATAGTTTATCCAGCTTTTTTTGATTTGATTCAGATAGATTGGGGGAATAACGTTTTAGTTCATTCAATAAATCTTGTAAAATCCCACTGACTTGTGGTTGTAATGCAGATTCCCCCTCTTGTAATTCTTCTTTATTCAACTGATTGGATGGGATAGCATATGCAACCTTTCCATTTTCAGCAATAGTTTGCATACTTTCCACAAAGCCTTCTATTAATTTCTCTATGTTGAAATCTGCTGGATCCACGTTCGCATACTCACAAATTTTTTGCACAGATGTAGCCATTTGCCCACCCAAACGTTTCTTTAGATCCTCTTTCAAAACAGCATAGAATGTAGGCAAATGAGTCTTCCCTCTTAAATAGGATACTACAGCTTCGTGTTTATTGCCTAAAGCTAGTATTAATGCTGTATTCCCTTCTGAATCAAATGTTAGTGGAAGGATGTTCTTTTCTTCTACTAGATATCTAACTACCGCCAATTGCCCATGATAAGCAGCCCAATGAAGGAGGGACCAATTCTTAGGATGCTTGAAGGAAGCACCTGCTTTCATCAACAGTTTCACTAAATCCAAGTGCCCTTTTTCCACCGCTAAGCTCAAGGCTGTGTTCCCTTGGTTATCCATGGAATCGATGGGGCTTCCTCTTTGAGCCAGAATCCTTTGAACCAACTCTACGTCTCCCGCTGAGGCTGCTTCATGTAAAGTAGTTTTCTCCAAACAAATAGCATTCAGGTCATTATTATTGATTTCCGCTCTTCTATTTTTCAAGAGCTTGTATAATTCTTCTTGATACCTCTCCAAGTCTTTTATAAGTCGTTTAGCTAACTCTAAGTCTTTTTTGTCTTTTTCTTTTTCATCGTTGTTTAAATAGGGACTCTTTTCTGATGTATGGAGACACCTCTCTATGCCGTCTATCTCTTCTTGGATACCTTTTAACTCTTTGTTGATTTGAATGAATGTATTACTTATATCTTCCTTACACTCTTCATCCAGTAACTGTTTTTCATCGTTAAAATAACCAACATTACCCGTAATCAATTCCAATAATTTTTTGATTTCTTTAAAATTGAAAGCCCTCTTTTGATGAATAAATATCTTCCCGTTCTTTAATTGTAAATTATGCTTCTGGACTTCTTGTGCTTTGGTAAGCTCTTGCTGTTTTTGGGCTCGTTCACTTGCTTGCCTTTCTTGTTCCTCTAATATTTTTTTGACTTTTTCACGACGTTCTTTTTCCTGTTTTTCTAGCGTTTCTAATTTATCCGTAAGTGTAATACCTGGTTCAACCATAATTTCATAAGATCCATGACCAGGCTGCCCTATAGCTCCACACGACTGCTCGTCAAACCCACAATCACCTTGTTTAAAAACTTTACACCCCACTAACAAATGGCTGAATAATAAACTAATCAAAATGATTTTTGTAAGTTTGTTCATAATGTGTCACTTTAAAATGTTCTATAAATTTATCTTTTAACGGACTACTAGGATTAATTACCTATTTCCATTTTTTTAATAATTCCTCCATCTCTTTGTTACCAGCAGCTAGCGTTTCAGGGGTTATCTTTGCTTTTCTTGTTTTCATTACCCTTTCATTTACAGCATCTTTCTTAGCACCACATTTTAACAGTAGCTCCACAACATCAAGTTGATTATTTTTTACAGCCTGATGTAAAAGTGTATCCCCTGCAGAGTCAGTTGCTTGTACAGACAATTCCTTTGTTTTAATTGCAAACTCCAATAAGTTACATTCCCCACATTCCAAAGCCGATATGGCCAGGTTCTTTACTTCAACAGGGTCAGTGGCGTTAGCCAGCTCTTGGAGCTTGGCAGCATTCTCATTCTTTTTTGGCAATTCTTCTGCTTGGGGCTGTGGGTTCTCCATCAGAGTTTTTACCTTTTGGATAATGTCCGCTAATCTTGCTTTTTCTCTTTGTAGCTGCTCATCTACTTTTTTTCGGATGTTTGGTAATAATTCAACGCCTTTTTTGAAATCCTCACACTCACGTATGTTAGCTTGTATTCGGTCTATAGCAGCTTGAGGATTATCTGAGACCTGTGGAACCCAATTACTTTTCAACATGTCATTCACCTTTGTTATCTCACTTTGAGCCATCTTATCCCAATCTCCTTGGGTTCTTTGAAAATCTGCTTCAGCCCGCTGTTCTACTATTGCGATAACACTCTTTCTTTCTTGTTCTATATACCCATTATGCTGCTCCATGTCTTTTATAGCTTTATCACACAGAGCGTAATCCTGGGGTAAAATATGTTCTGAATATGCTGAATTCTTTGTAAATGAATCTCTAGATGCTTTTAGTTCGTTGATGCAGGCAAGGGTTTCTTTTTTCTCATTATCAAGACTTGCCAATACAGCTGGTAGTCCTGTATAACCTTTTGTACCTGAACTTATTTTACTAACCTCGCTTGGTATAGTACCTTTAGCGACACTTTCCTTCCTATTCGCTTTCCACACCTCACCCTGTATAATCCTTTTTTCTTGCTCTATTTTATCTCTTGCTGCTTTTTTCCGTCTATTCATTTCCTCTGCTCTCTTCTTTTGTTCTGTCCTCTTTCTAGCAACTTCTGTTTCATTATTTCTTTTTTTACATCCCCCCACCAGCCCCATCTCCTCTCCCGTATATACAAACCCATTTTTAAGGGATCTATCTCGCGAAAAGATATGAACCAGCTGCTGTTGTACTGCTGGATCCATTTGAATCAAAGCCTCTACCGTATATTGAGTAGAAAGACTTAGCTCTTCCCCATTAGCATGATTAGGATATAACACAGGCAACACCATATTTCGTGAGAAGCCTGGTCTCTTGTCTTGTATAATCCCCCACCAATAGCCCATATCTTGTACCAAGATGATGTGATATTTTTCTCTTGTTTGCAAGCTCAACATAGGAACAAGTGGCTGAAAACTTTCCTGAACACAAGCTAGTTGGTAATGTCCTTGCGTAGGGGGTAGTTGTAGCTGTGTATCGGGTAACAACTGTGTGGTAGTTAGCTGACTACTTAATGCATATCGTTTCCAAATAGGATTTTGCAAGGTCTGTAATATGCTGGTATGCAATTCTTGCTTTTCTTGATCTGTCAATGGCTGTATAGTCTTCAACTGCTGCATACGCTGATGTTTTTTCTTTCCGTGTACCTGTTCAGTGGATTGACTACTTGGATAAATAATCATAGGTGGTAGTTGAGTCCTGCTTGGTAACCTTAAGATAGGCTGGTGAATCTGCTTCTCTGCTTGCTGCCTGTTATCTGCTGCAGACTGTACTGGCGTAGGTGTATTTTCTTTCCTTATTATATGTTTACTTTTTGCCCAAAGTCTCTGATCCCATTTTGTTTTGGAATTTAATTTCTTATGTTTTTCTTGGTTCTGGTCTTTCCAATACTTTTGCTTGGCCTCTTCGTTACAAAATAAAATATTTTCACGAGTTGATTTAACCACATCTTGTAGTATATCATAGCCTTGTTTTTTTAAAAAATAATCAAGAGCGCTTGGAATAAGCCATCTATCATATTTATTATCTGTACTTTCAACTCCATTTCCACTTGTTTTTTTTACCATATCTGGCCTAAATACTTTCTCAAGCATTTTACCGCATATTAAGCAATGTTCCCTGCTACATCCCATGGAAATTATATGCGTATACCTAGTAGGTCTTTCTTGCAAAAACTGCATAAACTCAGCTTCTGCATGCGCTTGTTGAGCCATGACCACATGATAGCCTAATTCATGAGCTTTTTTAACAATAGCTTGCATGGTTTCTTTAGTGGAAAAGCACTTTTTAGAATGATTCGAATAAGTAAATTGGTAAACAGATAACTGGGTAGTAAATACAAACTTTTTAATGCGTCCATCATTTTGTCTGAGTGCTACACATAATATGGTTACCCTATCAATAGGAAAGTTCTTACTTATTTCTTTTAGGCTTTTATGTATAGTTTCTGCATCCTTTTTTAGCTTGTTAGGAGTAATATCAGCATAGTCAGTAACATAGTTATTAATAAATTCTTTCTCGAAACCATCAAATGTACTTTGTTCTTCTATGTTAAGAATACCGTATTTAGTAAGATTATATACTCCATTAAAATGAGGGGATTCTTCATACTCCTCTTCTGAATCTGAATAATTTCCCTTTTTACGATCTGCTGAGATAGGTTTTTTGACATTATACGAAATAGGTATGCCGAGATGGGCAGCTGGAAGTGGGATAGCAAAACGTAGTCTTTTTTCAATATTTTGATATGCTGTAATTTTTTTCAGAAATTCACGTACGATCTTTTCTTTATTTTTTCTTATTTCTTCTTCTTTTTTCGTTTCAGATAAACCTTCTTTTGGAGCTGTTACAGCAGATCGCAAATTTTTTCTCATTCCATCCAATAGAGTATCTGGTATTTCAATGTGATTAGCAAGAAATAGAAAATCTTCTTGAGCTGATTCATTATCATCCTGATTAATCTGGTCAACAAACTTATCTAACAAGTACGATAACATACCGTTATCTATATGTTTAATGAAACTTTTACTCAAAGTTTGTAGCTCTTTACTTTTTCTTCTTTGTATTGCTTTTAATAAGCTAAGAGCCATACCCATACGTGTCAGAACGTTTTTGGAGGCAAGCTTTGCATCTATGGTTTTCAAATTTGAATTTTTGGCAGCTAGATATAAAGTATAACCTATTATTGCGTCTAGCTTAGGCTTATCTTTTGTAGATGAAAATTTATTTACAATGTTATCAACACGCTTCGGATGCTCATTATTTAGCGCTAAGTATAAGGCTTCCCCTAGTACTGTATAATCTTGATCACTTAAATCCGCTCCTTGGTCTATTAGCTTATTAAGCTCATCTATTGCTCCTTTTGCTTTTTTTTCTTCATCTTTCATAGAGGTCTCAGATCCTTCCTTCTTCTTAACTTCTTCTTGATCCTTTGCGCCATCTTTCTCTTGTTCATCTGTGTTTTTTTTACCTTTCTTCTTTGTATCCTTAGTTGTACTACTTATTTCTTGTTTTCTCATACCTCCCATTAAACCTCTCTTACCTATATATACATGGCCTAGTTGGCCACTTGTAGGTAATTTAACTTCCACCAAGCGCTCTTGTAGCTTCTTGTCTAGCAGTGCTATTTCTGCTGGGTTTGTCCCTGCTTCCATGTAGACAGGTAACCTCCTATAAGTTTTGTTGAAGCCTTCTGGTAGATTTTCTTCTACCATAGCTTGCAATTGGCCCTCTTTTTCATAGATAGTCACTGTATGACCTCCTTGAGCCATAAGCTCATTAGCTTCTTCGCGTTGCCTATCTATTTTTGGATTATTTTCCCTTTGGTTTATTTGAAATTTATTCTCTTTTGTAGGTATAATCGGATTAGAAAAGTTACCGCAACTCTGTAAGAAAAATGAAAAAAGTAGTATATAGGCCATCCATCGCTGACCTAGAGAATAGATTCTTGCTTCCATAAGGTTTAAGCTTAAAGTTAAAATAGCAACTTAAAAAACTTCAGTTGCTAGGTGGGAATCATGTTAAGAAATAGCTAGCATACATCCAAGTATTTCTAAAAATATTTGTTGCTTGCGGCTGTCTAGTGTCTAAAATTTTAATGAGTATACATGTAAAATAGAAATGCCCATGTCCCAAACAACCGTAGCACGTAAAAAGGTATTCGCTCGTCGTTCACTTCGTTCCACAAAACATATATGCAAGGGACGGCCTAGCGGCCTCTGCGCTATGCTTGCCCTTGCATATACCGCTCAGGTTCGCTCGTCCCTTACTCCCTTCACTTGTTTTGTTTCACACGTTCACTCCTCGCTCATGACGTGCTCCCAGTGCCCCCGAACCCCCACTTATGGAATTCGACACCCTCATCATTTTTTTTACGGGGCACTTACGCACGCAGCGTTAGGCTCGCCTGCTGGCTCACTCGCCACAGGCTTTTTTGCCCACTCCATCTGCTTTTACCTCGCAAGCTCGGCAAAACTACCCACACCCTATTATTTTACACACCCAGGCAAAAAAGCCTTCGACGCCATGCCCGCTGTTCGTTCACTTTCTAACCCAGTAAAAATCTCCACCTTCCTTTAGTCAGGTAGTATTTTTACTACTACGCTCTTCACTCACAGCTCACCGCATGGCGGGCTCGTTCGCGCTCGCAGGCGGCTCGCTTTTCGCGATTTATTATTATTAAAAGCTCTAAAACAAAAAAGAAACCCAATTTAAGCTTTCAAACCACATATCCCATCACACTCCTTTTGTCAAGGACAAGCCATGCTGGTTCTCCGCACACCCCAACCCTACCAAAAAAATCTCCACCTATTCAGGTAGTATTTTTTTGACACCCCCGAATCCTTGACAAAAGCCCTTTGAAAGCTTAATCAACCAAGTCTCTTTTTTCTTTTTCTTTTTACCAGTTTTTACTGGTTTTTCTTCTTCTTTTTTCTGGGATATATCTAAAAAAACAATTAGCATTCCCACAAAAAAATAGCAAGGCCAGTTTTACAGAGAAGTGAAATGCATAAATTTAAGGTTATACCCAAGCGTTGGGTGGTAGAAAGGAGTTTTGCCTGGCTAGATAAATGTAGGCGATTGTGGAAAAATTGTGAGAGAAAGCTTGAAACTAGCTTGCAGATGGTTGGGTTAGCCTTCTTAAGACTGTGTATGAAAAGATTATGAAAAGGTTCTAAATGTAATGAAATAATCATTCTGCTAATTCCTTTAATTGATCGAAGTGCTCAGCAAACTCATTCTTCAATGATTTCACCACATAAGCCTTGATATTTTTGATATTGCCACTGCGGACATAGTCATATATCTCCCTTATTTTTTCGTTAATATGTGCGTGCAGTTCAGGCTTACTAATAATATTTTCTAATTGCTTAAAATGATAAGCATTCAAGCCAAAGAATTCGGTTAATGCGTACTTAATATTCTGGCTATGAGCCATGTTTAAAGCTTGATTATTACTACGTTTATAAATCTTAAATACATAACCAGTAATAGCCTTACCCTCCTTCATAGGAGCTTCTATTTCAAACCATACATCAGCCCTAGTTTTCAGATCTTTAGCTGCAGGTTCAAGTATAAACTTTCTAAAGTCCTTAGATAGTTCGTATTTATTACCTAATCTTAACCAATCACGCAAGGAGTTGATGGAAACACTTATTTTACGTTTATCCTTCCAATGGCTAATAAACATATAAAGCCTAGCTGTATAAGTAGAGGAAGAGTTAAACACGACGTCAACTAAGTATCTAGAATAATTCTTAGCTAGTGCGAGCATGTCAGGTAACAAATCCCTATCCAACTGTATCTCAACCATCTGATTATTCATATAATACTTGGACTTCATAATAAGCCTAGCATTGGTTCTATACTCTCCCTGAGAATCCTTACCAATGATTTCAATAACTTCCTCTTCCATTGTTCTAAGTGCATTTTTAACAGCCCAATAATTTTCACTATTGGCTGGAAGTAAATCCTTAGTAGGCAACCTCAATATAAAATCACCAAAAATAGTGCGTTGAATAGCAGAACGGTCTTTGTTATACTCCATATTGGGTTGTAAAGTTTGAATAATCCTAGTCATAATACGTAACGCATGGATATTTAGATTATGACGGGACATAGTTATAAAATAAGATTGCATAACAAACACCTCGCTGTCCTGTGCGTTATATTTTACAACGACCTGATTCTTATCTATTTTCTTAATTTCTTGCATATACGAGCCATTTATTTATGTTTAATCGGCATTAAATTTCTCCTACTTATAAACCATACATACATGAAGACATCTATCAAACATGTGTAAAACAGCATTATTCAGCTCATTAAATTTCTCCCGCTTCTTATTCCCTTAGCTTAATAAGTAGTTCTGACCTATTGTAATCACTCCTCCATTTAGATGTCAAATTTAAATAAAACTATCTGAATATTAACGAATTATATAAAATAATAGGAATAGATAAGAGAATTTTCCCTTTTCTATTCCCACTTCGCATTAAATTTCTCCTAGTTTCGCATTAAATTTCTCCCACTTCGCATTAAATTTCTCCTAGTTTCGCATTAAATTTCTCCTAGTTTAAACAACCAATCAACTATTATAATCTTTGAAATTAGAACGATATAAATGATTTTTTTACTTCAATAAAAAGGGCGCAATTCTACAAAAAGAATAATCTAATAATTGTCAAATCAGACTCTTAGCAACTAAGGTGAAATTTGCAAAAATCAGGCCACGAATTTTTGCAAAAAAAGAGGGTTCCGAAAAGATTCATAAAAATCAATTACGGAAAATGTGGAAAAATCTGTCTAAACAATAAAAAAGTAGGCGTGCCGCATTAAATTTCTCCTATTTAGAAATAAAAGTCCTGATAGTCAATGTTTTATAAACTTACCATAACACGAATCAAAAAGATAAAACGTATTATTAAAAGGCTGTGTAGAAACATATTATTATTTAATCTCTTAGGGTTGAATTCCCCGCCGCTTGCGGCGTAAATTCGATTCGATAAAATAAAATCATTTTAAAATACCCCGCTGCTTGCGGCGGGGTATTTTAATAAAAAGGCTATAAATGTTAAGCTACAAGAGTATACAACTAGCAAATCTAGATGAGAAAACTAAGATGCTATGAAGGTAGAAGTAAGGGATGAGATAAAGATTTTTTGATATGAGCAATAGTTTGCTTGCTTACAGATAGTTCCCCGCTAATCCAGTCATAGCTTTTACCTGCTTGTAGAAAGATTTTTATTCGCTCGATTTTGTGGGGTGTTTTTTTATTGATGCTTCCAAGAGTCCTACCAAATTTCACCCCATCCAATTTAGCTTTTTGGATACCGGCTTTAGTTCTAGCGTTAATCATTCCCCGTTCTAATTCTGCGAACACACCAGCTATTTGGAAGAATGCCTTCCCCATAGGGGAGGTAGTATCGACCCTATCACCTGAGTCGAGAGATATAAGGTGAACATGTTTTTGGTTTAATAGTTCAATGATTTCGATCAGACCTTTGAGGGATCTAGCGATTCGATCAATTTTGTAAACAACAAGGATATCATCTACTCGAAGGGAGTCAAGGAGAGCTAGAAGCTCGGTACGGTTATTATCTTTCCCACTAATAGATTCGCTAAATATTTTAGAACAACCTGCTTGTAGGAGGGCTTTTTTTTGCAATTCGAGGTCTTGGGTGTTACTGCTGACCCTAGCGTAACCTATTCTCATGTGATTTTGGTACAGTTTTATCTAAAAATTTAGTAGGTACTATAAAAGTACAAAATAATTTGATATTTATATCTAATTGTACTACTTTTTATGGGTTGGATGATAGTACATAAAAACTTCAGTTTGTTTGTACTAAAATAAATGAAAAATTTATCATACATTCTAAGAGTAAAAAGCAGTAAAGATGGGCTAAGCTAAAGATATATAAATCATACATTAAGGAGACCTTTATGAAAATGACTATCCAGGTTGTTATAGAACAAAAAAATCAGATAATTACAGAAACTATTACTAGCTTAGATCGGCAAGAGCTCTCACCAGAGACGCTGGGTTTAAACTTAGGTGAAGCCAAGCAAATTACCGCTGGTATACAGCAAGTGATGACTCGTTATCAGATAGACGAATATAGCATAGGGCAAAGAACTTGTAAAGATTGCAAGAAGAAGCTTTTAAATAAAGGCTATCATACACTCAAGTATAGGACACTATTTGGTAAAATGTCCTTGAAAAGTCCTAGGCTTTTGAGTTGCGATTGTCATAACCATAAGCAAGAAAGTTTTAGCCCTTTAACAGAACTATTATCTGAGCGAACCTCACCTGAATTAATGTATTTGGAATCTAAGTGGGCATCATTAATGTCTTATGGGATGACTAGTAATCTATTATCAGAGCTACTACCATTGAAAGTTCATCATTCTAGCATACAGCAAAATGCTAAGAACATATCGGCCAACTTAGAACAAGAATTAGGAGAGGAAAGGTATATGTACATAGAAGGGTGCCTGAGAGACTGGCAAGAATTACCAAAACCTCAAATGCCGATAACAGTTGGAATTGATGGAGGTTATATACATGCCAGAGAGGGCAATAATCGAAAGGCTGGATGGTTTGAGGCTATAGTTGGTAAAAGCTTACAAGAGGGTAAGAAAACAAAGCGTTTTGGTTACGTGACAGATTACGAACAAAAGCCAAAAAGAAAGCTATATGAGATGTTAAAAAAGCAAGGCCTGGAGATGAATCAAGCAATCACTTTTTTATCAGATGGAGGAGATACAGTAAGAGAATTACCATTTTATATGAGCCCTAATTCGGAACATGTTTTAGATTGGTTTCATATTACCATGAGAATGACAGTGATCAAACAAATGGCTAAAGGCGTAGCTAATCATGAAATAGGAGTAGAAGAAAAATTAGAACGAATTAAGTGGTATATCTGGCATGGAGAAATATACAAGGTTTTAAGTGAGCTAGAAGATTTAGTTTATAGCCTTGATGTGGAGTATGGTGATAAACAAGGAAGTAAGGGTTATAAACTAGAAAAAGCCGTGGACGATTTTCATAAATATATGCAAGTTAACTCTGGGTTTATTGCCAATTATGGGGATCGCTATCGTCACGGCGAGGTTATCTCAAGCTCATTTGCAGAATCTACTGTTAACGAGCTAATAAGCAAGAGGATGTCCAAAAAGCAGCAGATGAGATGGACTAAGAAAGGAGCACACCTACTTCTACAGCTGCGAGTAAAAACACTCAATGGTGAATTGGAAGAACATTTTATTAACTGGTATCCCAAGTTTAAGCTTGAAAATACTAACCTAGCTACCATGGCAGCGGTCGCATAAACATTTAAAAAACGGGTTTGCTAACCCAAGAGTAGTTTAGTATATTAGAGGTAAAAACTGACTATGG
>CAZZEE010000013.1:0-13849 GCA_964652695.1 uncultured Cytophagales bacterium | reverse complement strand
GAACCCCTGTTTCCAGGATGAAAACCTGGCGTCCTAACCCCTAGACGAACGGGCCTTGCACTTGTAACCAAGTAACAAAAACAATACTTTGCAAATATAAACTTCAACTAGCTTCTTTACAACAGTATAAGCGTTTTTATTGATTCAAATGTAGCAGCAGTGATTTGAGGTAAAGAAAAATTGCTATAGCAAGGGGCTACTGAACATAAGTGATCAGCAGATTGCTAACCAATTATTTATAGCGTTTTGGATGGAGGTTTATAAGTATTGGAAGCTCTAGCTTGCCCATGTGTGTGATAAAGCCCTTCTATGCTAGTATCTATTTCTCCTCTACTGGCACTGAGTATAATCCCCAGCGAGATACCTGTAAAGAGTAAAGAAGTACCACCCATGCTGATGAAAGGTAGCTGTAATCCTGTTACAGGACCAAGTCCCACAGCGATACCCATATTTACCAATGCTTGTATACCTATCAAAAAACTAAGGCCTACTGATAATAAGCTGGCATAAGGCTTGGCGTTGGTTGTTGTAATTCTGATTCCTCTATATAATAGAACTAGATATAGTAACATAACCATTATGCCACCTACTAGCCCATATTCTTCTACCAAGATAGCATATATGAAGTCGGCATAGGCATAAGGTAAAAAGTTCCTTTGCGTACTCTTGCCAGGTCCCTTCCCATACAATCCACCTGTGGCAATAGCAATGTAAGCTTGCTCTGTCTGAAAAGGTAGTTCCTGCTGACTAAAGGCATGTATACGGCTCAAAACAGTTTTGCCTCTTTGCCCTACCAGGAGCGCTAGTCCAGCGAAAAGAGTAGCTGCTAATACCAAAAGGGTTAGATATTTGATAGGTACTCTGCCAAAATACATGAGTAAAATACAGGTAAATAAGAGTAGCAATGCCCCTGAGAAGTTAGTGAGCGCTATTAAACCACAAATGGTACCACACCAAGCCAAAATAGGCAGGAGTACTTTTTGAATATCTCCTATATTAGATTGGTTTTTAGCTAGTATACTAGCTAAACGTAAGATTAATGCTAGTTGTGCCAAGTCAGAAGGCTGAAAAGCTTTGTTGATAATGGGAATATTGATCCAACGAGAAGCTTCATTGACGGTGATCCCGTAGCGCCACGTAATCACCAATAAAGGAACAGATACCCAAAGGGCTATTTTTGCCATACCTGCAAAATAACGATAGTCAACTCGGTGGACTATCCACATGGCTACTAGGCTAACTACCATGAGTGAGGCATGCTTGATGAGGTAGTATTCTGTGTTGCCTTGCATTTTCCTATATGCCAAAGAACTAGCAGAACTATATACCACTAGGATACTGAGGATAGCTAACAACAAAGTGATACCCCATATCACAGGATCTCCTTTGAGATTATCTTTGATCCATTTATTAATAACCATGGTCGAAAGCTTTAGGATGGTTGTTGAGTAAGTAGTTGATGAACAGCATCTTTAAACTGCTGCCCCCTATCTTCGAAATTCTTAAATAAGTCAAAGCTAGCACAAGCAGGTGATAACAACACTACTTCTTGAGGCTTGGCAAGGCTATGGGCTATTCGAACTGCCTCTTGTATTGATTGGGTTTCATGGATGGGGATCGACAAATGGGAAAAAGCCTGCCGGATAGGTGAGTTGTTTTTTCCTAGGCAGACTAATGCCTTTACACGATCCTTGACAATAGGTTGCAACAAGGTATAGTCATTGCCTTTATCATATCCGCCAGCTATCCATATAATAGGCTGTGTAAAACTCTCCAACGCCACGGCAGCCGACTCTACGTTGGTAGCCTTGGAGTCATTGTAGAACTTTACTCCATCTATTTCAGCTATCCATTCCATCCTGTGGGGCAATCCTTTAAAAGTCTGCAAGCCAGTGAGGATAGCAGCAGGGTTGACTCCTAGTAAACTAGCGACAGAGATGGCAACCATAGCATTGAAGGAGTTGTGCTTTCCTAGGAACGGTATTAATTGGGTAGGTATTTGAAAATTGTAATTATTTCCTACAAAACACCAAGCAGACTGTTGTAGATAAGCTCCATCATTCATGGCTTTGGTTAACGAGATAGGATGCTGTTGAGGAATGATTGGATGTTGTTGTAGGTAGTTCATAATATGCGGGTCATCTTGGTTGTAAATAAAATGATCATTGCGCTCCATGTTACGTATAATCCGCCATTTGGCTGCTATATAGCCATCCATTTGATAATTATACCGGTCTAAATGATCAGGAGTAATGTTGAGCAGGCAGGCTATATGCAATTTGCAGGTATCCAAGTATTCTAATTGGAAGTTGCTGAGTTCTAGGACATAATAGGTATGTGGCTCTTGCCATACTTTTTTAGCAAAGCTTTCACCCATGTTGCCGGCTATACCCACATCTAGTCCTGCTGCCTGCAATAAATGATACGTTAAATGGGTGGTGGTAGATTTTCCATTGGTGCCTGTGATACCAATTAGCACAGCACCGGTATAGCGGCTTGCAAATTCTATTTCATCGATCATAGGAATACCAGCTTTCTGTATAGCCTGGATGATAGGAGTACTGGTAGCAATGCCCGGGCTTTTGATGATTTCATCTGCACCTTGGATGCTTTCCCAAGTGTGTGTACCTTCTTCAAAAGCAATATTATGCGCCACCAGCTGCTCTTTGTAAGGACTGGCAATAGTATTCTTATCCGAAACAAATACTTGGTAACCTTTTGCATTTGCTAGCAAAGCAGCGCCTGTGCCGCTTTCACCTGCTCCTAGGACGATCAGTTTTTTCATAATATTATATGCGTTATTAGCTTGTTAAGCTATTGTGAAGATAGCTGGTCTTTTTGTATATATGTATAGCTAATACTGTTCCTAGAATGGTACAAGTGAAGAGCAAGGGGAGAGGAACTAGTTGTTGTTCCTCTAAAAACTGATGAGACGTATGTTGCTGTATAAATAAGAGGACGAGTGTGAAGCTATTATTCAAGAAATGGGCTATGATGGGGTAAACTAAATTTTGCGTCCATGCGTATAGATAACCAAACAGTGCTCCTAATAAAAAACGTGGCAAGAACCCATATATTTGCAGGTGGAGAGCGCTGAAAATGCAAGCGCTCATCAGGATGGCTACATGGATATTGCGGGTGCCTCTGGTAAGTACATGCTGGAGAATGCCTCTAAAAACAAATTCTTCCCCCACAGCCGGGATGATACCAATTACTGCGATAGCTATCCCTAAGTCCTTCCAGGAGGGAAAAACAGTAAGCAGGTCAGTAAGCCTTTTTAATTCTTCTTCCTTCGCTTGTGACCAATGCTCAAATCCAGCTAGCCAGGCTGGGAATTTGAGTTGTAAGTTCCAATAAACAAAAAAGGTATTGACGACCATTGCAGTTAGTAGAAGACCTATAGTGAGGATGATAAATCGCCCATAACGCTGTTCGCCAGATAAGAAATGAAGGATGGGCTTTTTTTCAACTAAATACCAATAGAATAGGGGGCCTAATAGGAAAATACTACTAGCCATGATAGCTTGTGAGGCAAGTAAAAGCTTTCTGTAGTTTGCTGAAGAATCAATGACATTTAGAATTATATCTTGGCTGGATAATACTACTTTGACAGTCAGTTGCCCGATGATGCCTGCTATCCACATGGTGCATAGCAGGGTCAAGATGTTCCGCCATATGTTATCAGAATTCTTATCAAGTTTATACATGGCTGTTTGTATTTTTAATGAACACATATGAATATGCAAGCGAATCAGGCAGACAGTCAGTTTTATAGTTAATTGTGTAAATTTACAAAATATAACATGCTACTAAATAATTTCTTTTGAAAGATTATATGGTCAAGATAGGTGATATACCGTTAGGAGAATTTCCGCTTTTGTTAGCTCCCATGGAAGATGTGAGTGATCCTCCTTTTCGCGCGGTCTGTAAAGAAAAAGGTGCTGATTTAATGTATACAGAGTTTATCTCATCCGAAGGTCTTATTCGGGAAGCTGATAAAAGTATGAAGAAGCTGGATATATATGAGGAAGAACGCCCGATTGGTATTCAGATCTTTGGAGATAAGATAGAGGTTATGCGAGAAGCAGCTGCCATAGCAGAAGCAGCTAAGCCAACATTGATTGATATTAATTATGGTTGCCCTGTCAATCATGTGGCCTGTAGAGGAGCTGGTGCAGGCATCTTGCTGGATCTACCCAAGATGCAAGCGATGACGGCTGAGATTGTTAAACGCGTCAAACTCCCTGTCACCGTTAAGACCTGTTTAGGATGGGATGCCGATACTATTAAAATTATAGAAGTAGCCCAGCGCCTACAAGATGTAGGTATAAAAGCCCTCACTATTCATGCTAGAACAAGGCAGCAGATGTATAAAGGCGAAGCCGACTGGTCTTACATTGCAGATGTCAAGAATCACCCAGCCATCCATATGCCCATCTTTGGCAATGGAGATATAGATACTCCGCAAAAAGCCTTGGAATATAAAAATAAATATGGGGTAGATGGTATCATGATTGGACGAGCTAGCATAGGTTATCCATGGATATTTCAAGAAATCAAGCATTTTTTTGAAACAGGAGAGCTACTCCCACCTCCTGTGCTTCAGGAAAGAATCAACGTATTGCGTAAACACTTGCACCATGCTATCCAATGGAAAGGCGAGCGAACCGGCATCTTGGAGATGCGTAGACATTATACCAACTATCTGAAGGGATTGCCTGAGGTAAAGGCATATAGACAGATGCTGGTAGAAGCTACTGATTTGGCAGCAGTGGAAGCTATCTTGGCTGAATTAGTAGATAGGGTGATGGCTGCGTAATCGTATTTATTAGGTATTATTAACTTGAGGTTTCAGGCCTACATATACTTGTTCCTGGTCAAACTTATAATATTAGTAAGCGCTCAGGGCTACATATTTCAGCTAACAATCACCTGAATATCCGTACAGTTTTTAAAGGAGCCAAACTTATTATACCAATTATTGTACACGTTCACGGGTATAAATCGTTCAAAAATAATTAAAAATGCGTATTCCACTCACCAACCGACTGTTAAAAGGGCGCCATATGTTCCCTTATATAGTAGGTAGGTGGATAACCAAAGAAGTAAAAGCTCCATTCTCTAACTAGAAGCAGCGATTAGATCCTAAAATATACCCGTGAACGGGTACCAATTATTTCCTTTTCAGTGGTTTTGGGAGCTTACTCCCGAAACTATTAAACAAAATCCATATTTCCCATCGGGGAGTCACTTTTTGCCAGCCATGCAAAAAGTAACCAAAAAAATCTCCGCTGCTGTGAAAATGGCTAAAATGAACTTCCTATGCACATATTGAAGAGAACTATGCCAAACTAAAGCTGCAGGGCTAAACCACTGCCCTAGTTCTCTTCCCCCAAGGCTCGCTACTCATTTTTTTACGCCATTTTTCCAAAGGCGGATCCTTTGCTTCATAACACTTTTATAAATAGACGTGAACGTGTACTAATATTAACGACTGCATTGTCATTCCCGCCCCTGTTCGGAGCCAGGGGTAAACTACAGCGGGGATCCAGTTAAGCAACATTCTTATTAAATCAGTTATCTAACTTTCAGGTGGCTTGAGTATATAGAGCGGTACCGTTTCCTTATACTCTTATAATAGATTTATACTCACCCCTACACTCCATGGCAGGATAGACTTATTATTAGGAGTAGCAGGTCCTTTATTATTAAAGAGCGGAGACAGTGTTTGATGATAAAAAACCCCGTACCTTCCCCAGCCCATTCTAGCTAGCATACCATAGCGTATTTTAGCCAAATTGAAGCTTTCTTGGATGGTTCGCGTTTTATCCTCACCATCTTCTTTGTATCGAATGCTTGTAGCAGGTGAAAATTGAAATCCAATATTACCACCCACTGCTATAAAAAATCCTTCTTGAGGTTCTTCCTTGTTACTATTAAATCTCAATTCGGTTATAAAGTCTGCATACCAAATAGATAATTCAGATTTTTGGACTTTGGCATCCGTATCCGTAGGTATGACTTTAGAAGCAGGACAAATGGTTGTTTCTCTAGGGGTTCCTTTTTTTCTATCTAGCGTATATCCGGCATCTTTGAATAGATAATCTGCATTATATAGATCCGCTCCACAGCTTACCATGAAAGGCGAACTTTTTATGGGGATGTTGTAATAAAGATTAGCACCTACTACCCGTGACCTCCAAAAAATTAAATCCATATTTTGGGGAGCTCGTAACAGTGAATTAATGCCCCATTTAACTGTTAAAGAGACATAATTAGAAAGAAATTCTGGCTCTAGGTCGTCGTTGTAAGTAGTATCAATTTCTTCGTCAAAACCTTGTGACTCTTCTTGAGGAGCATGCGCTTGGGTGGGAGTAGGTAATAAGAGAATGGAAAAATAAATGCTCCATAAACATCTTTTGAGTAGGTTGCTCATATGTAGTTATTATTTTGTTAATTTGTAAATTCTTGTTCGTATGTACAAATCTAGAAACTTTTACCATCTAGTCCAAATAAATATACAGAACTGATTGTATAGCCTGGCATTGATGATAGGAGGTAGGGTAGGAGCCGAATGAGAGCAATAGTAATACGAGGACCTGTAGCTTAATTGGATAGAGCACTACACTACGGATGTAACGGTTGGGGGTTCGAGTCCCTCCAGGTTCACTAGATCAAGGCAGTCTGCAATGAAACTATACCAACTTAAGTAATGTCAGAAATATCCCTAACATCACTCGGGCTCCAATTGAATAGCATCTGTTTGGCAAGCCTAGTAAGGTCAAATGGTTGGCAATTTACTTTTTTAAATTATATGATAAAGCCAAGCAGTCTTTTAGCAAAAATATTGAAACATCTCTACAGAACAAACTAGTGGGTGAGTTAAAGGGTAAATTGAATGAGTTGGAGCTATGCAGGTTTTGTAGTCGAGTGAGTGTACGATAGCCATGAATTTTAACTTCAATTTGCACTAGGGTGCTACTCGTTTTTACATAAGTTGAATATAAGGACTAGAATATTTTGTGAATAATTCGTCATTGGGGGGGGGTGAATAATAATTGATTCTACCCCTATGGATGTAGTATACTTGTAACCATTTCCCACACAGCAATGCCCATACTTACCGATACATTTAGTGAATGCTTCGTGCCATATTGGGGAATCTCTAGCGCTAAGTCACATAGCGCCAATGCCTCTTCACTGATGCCAAAAACTTCGTTACCAAATACCAGTGCATGCTTGTGGAATTTTGCAGGACTATAATTTTGCAAAGCTATGCTTTGATCTGTTTGTTCGAGTGCAGCGATCACATAGCCTGTTGTCTTTAAAGTAGGTAATAAGGTGGCTGTATCAGGTACATATTCCCATACAACAGTATCTTCTGCCCCTAGTGCTGTCTTGTGAATCTCCCGGTGAGGTGGGCGCGCTGTGATCCCACATAGGTAGACCTTCTCTAGCAAGAAGGCATCCGCTATACGAAAGGCAGCTCCAATGTTATGCATGCTCCTGATATTATCCAATACCAAAACGATAGGTTGCTTAGGTGCTGCTTGAAAGTCTTGTACAGACAGTCGATTTAGTTCCTGGAGTTTTAATTTTTGCATGACCGCTTTTTTTCTTTTCGTAGGTACCTTGTATTTTGCTGGTTACGTTAATTAAACAGTTTCTTGCAGTGGCTCCAGGACTGCCACGCTCCTCCGGTTGCCGTAACCCTGCGGGTCTCACAATCATGGGCAGTGACAAACTTCTGGAACTATATAATGGCGGGAGTAAGCTCCCGGCATCACTAAAAATACAACATATGAGCCAGGCAACAACCCCATTGATGAATCAATACAACCAGATGAAGGCTAAGTATCCTGGTTCGCTTTTACTTTTTAGAGTAGGGGACTTTTATGAGACGTTTGGGGAAGATGCTGTTCAGGCAAGTAAAGTACTCGATATTGTACTAACCAAGCGATCCAATGGTGCTGCTGCGGCAGTAGAGTTAGCAGGTTTTCCACACCATGCGCTAGATACTTACTTACCGAAGTTGGTGAAGGGAGGGTTTCGGGTTGCCATTTGCGATCAGCTGGAGGATCCTAAGGTAGCCAAAGGTATTGTGAAAAGAGGAGTCACTGAGTTGGTAACGCCAGGTCTGTCTTTCCATGATGCAGTCTTGGATAGAAGACATAATAACTACTTGGCTTCCTTATACTTTGAAAAAGACTTGGTTGGGATTGCATTTTTAGATATTTCTACAGGTGAATTCCTGACTGCGCAGGGTAATGCAACCTATATAGATAAGCTCATGCAGGGTTTTCAGCCTGCAGAAGTTATCCTCAGTAAAAAACAGCAAGCTGCCTTTCAAGTGTTTACCAAAGAGGATTACCCAAGCTATGCACTGGAAGAATGGGTTTATCAGCTTGACTATGCTACTGAGATGCTAAATGATCATTTTGGTACAGCTTCTATCAAAGGGTTTGGTATTGAGAACTTGCCACTGGGGATCATAGCCAGCGGAGCAATTCTTCGCTATTTGGAGGAGACAGAGCATAAAGAGAGAAAACATATCACATCCCTGGCACGTATTGAAGAAGACAAGTACGTATGGTTGGATAAATTTACGGTTAGAAATTTAGAAATCTTACAACCCCAACAAGAAGGAGGAGTCTCCTTGCTAGAAGTGCTGGATAAGACGGTCACACCCATGGGAGCACGCTTGCTGAAAAAGTGGTTGGTGTTGCCACTCAAGGATATCCAAGGGATCCAAAAGCGGCTCGATATAGTGGCGTTGCTAGTAGATAATCCTATCTTGGAGAAAGATATCCTACAGGAACTCAAGCAGATTAGCGACCTGGAGCGCCTTATCTCTAAAGTCTCTGTAGGTAGGGCCTTACCCAAAGACCTACTGGCTTTACAAAAAGCTTTACAACATACAACTCCTATTCAACAACACCTTGAAAACAGTCAGCATGAGTTGCTCGTGAAGCTCAGCCAGCAGTTACATAATTGTTCTTATTTGTGTGAAAAGATTCAGAAGACGCTACAAGACAATCCGCCTATGTCGATTACCCAAGGTAGTTTAATTCGCCCTGGAGTGGATAGTGAGTTGGATGAGCTCAGGAAAATAGCTTATGCAGGGAAAGATTATTTATTACAGTTACAGCAACAGGAGATCAAGAAAACAGGGATCAATTCCCTAAAAATTGCCTATAACAAAGTCTTTGGCTACTATCTGGAAGTTACCAATGCCCAAAAAGCTAAAGTGCCTGCTGATTGGATACGTAAGCAGACACTGGTCAATGCAGAGAGGTATGTTACCGAAGAACTCAAGGTCTATGAAGAAAAAATCTTGCAAGCAGAGAGTAAGATGGTCGAGATAGAGACCCGGTTATACCAAGAACTACTGAGTAGTGCGGCAGAGTTCGTGCCACAGATATTACAAAATGCCAAGATCCTGGCCCAGCTCGATTGCTATCTTACCTTTTCGCATGAGGCTAGAAAGCATGATTATACCAAGCCCATCTTGGCGCAGCACAATAAGATTATTATTCAAGCAGGCAGGCACCCCGTTATTGAGCAGCAATTACCGGTGGATGAGAGGTATGTCCCTAATGATGTGTACTTGGATAATGACACCCAGCAGATTATAGTCATTACAGGACCTAATATGGCAGGTAAGTCGGCCTTGTTACGGCAAGTGGCTTTGATTGTATTGATGGCGCAGATAGGAGCGTTTGTTCCGGCTAGCCAAGCTGAATTGGTATTGTAGATAAGATCTTTACGAGGGTCGGTGCTTCTGATAACTTGGCGTTGGGCGAATCTACCTTTATGGTGGAAATGACAGAGACAGCGAGTATCATGCATAACCTGAGTGATCGTAGCTTGGTGATCATGGATGAGATCGGGAGAGGTACTAGTACGTATGATGGTATTTCCATTGCCTGGGCGATTGTAGAATATCTTCATAATCACCCCAAGTACCGTGCTAAAACTTTGTTTGCTACCCATTATCATGAGCTGAATCAGTTGGCAGACCAGCTAGAGCGCGTAAAAAATTTCCATGTCATGGTCAAGGAAGTGGTAGGTAAGATTATCTTTTTGCGTAAGCTAAGCCCTGGAGGAAGTGAGCATAGTTTTGGAATCCATGTAGCGCAATTGGCAGGCATGCCTACACAAGTGGTGGAGAGGGCTCATGAGATTCTAGCTTACTTAGAACAGGATAAGAATCGGTCGCAAGCACAGGCTACAATCAAAACCATCCCAGTAGAAAAGACATATCAGTTGTCACTCTTTGAGCCAGATCCTAGCGTAGAGAAAGTCAAGCACTTTGTTCAACAGCTCAATATTGATGTCCTAGCGCCTATTGAGGCTTTGCTGAAGCTGAGGGAACTGAAAGATATGTTGAAATAAAAAATAGACTTTGAAATCAAGTATTTTGTGGTCATTGGGAGGGACTGCCACAGCCTTCGGCTTTGCAGTGACGGAATTGACCGCGGCAACCCCGAAGGGCTCATTACTGCTTGGGCTTGTAGGTATGCGATGATAATCTGGGGAGCAAGGGATTTTGGAGTAACCCAACCGGGCGTCATTGCGAACGAAGTGAAGCAATCCATCACCAAGAAACCTTCTAACTGTTTGAGTGTCATAAGAGTGAGCTTCTGACACCCACACGTTCACAGGGAGAAAAATACGTAGATTACGCAAGAGGTCCTAATATGTTAGGATACTAGCGCTGCCCATCTCTTTGGGGGATAATGTATTCATAATAGACATTGTCGTGGTGATACACGATGGCATCTACTTGGGGTAGATCCTCCGGCTTTTCAATAAGTTTCTTTCTCCCTATTCGATCCTTTCCCATGGGAGAGTAGCCATCTTGCCACATTATACTGCTTCTATTGTTGGGAAAATAGTAACAAATGTTGTGTACTTCTCCCATTTTTTTTGCAAAACAATCTTTATCAAACATGATGCTATATGGAATATTGAAAATGAGAAAGTCATCATGGCTAGCCCAGAAATCCACAAGCTTATTTGTTTTTTTAGCTGCTTGTTGCTTTAATGCTTCCTTGAGTTCAGTAGCTGCTGCTGTTTGATCCTGCTTAATCACTAAATCCATAAAGACACATTGTCGTAAAAAATCAACTGATAATTTTATTTCTTCTTCTTGTAATGGTCTTATAGCAGGTTCTGTATTGAGCTTTTGTAATAGGTTTTTAAATTCTTCATATAGTTTATTACTGGCAATGTTATCTATGTAGTTGCTACCTATTTCAGCTGTTGTATCTGTCCAATCATTGACTTGGGTGATGATGTTTTGTGCAGGTTTATAAATAGTATTCTCCATATGGGTTAACCATTCATCTAACTTTCCTGTTCCTATTATTTCATGAAATAAAATAGGTATAAAAGACCGAAAGCCACAGCTACCATCATGCTTCACACGATATATTTGATAAGGTCGCTCATAGAGTTCTTTTTTGTAAGTATTTTGTGGATAAGCTGTGATTTTTAAGATATCACCAGGCCGATGCGTTCCTGTATGCCAATATCCTTTCTGGGGAGGTGGCGTATTTGGTGGGGTAGAGTTTTCGGTGGTAGGAGGGTTACAATTACAGGAATGCGTTCCTAGTAAGATAGCTAGGAAAATAATATAGCCAAAACGGTGTGATAAGATCTTTCTCATGGTTGTAAGATATGGTTTTAAATTTACAGAAATTTACAGATAGATCATAAACTTTCAACAGGTATTTAAGTGCACGCTGCTTACTTTAAACTATATAAGTGCGGATTTATATCACTAAATTCGGATTCTTTAATACAAAACTTCTCCAACTAGTTTCCCCTTTCGTAGGATGCTGATGTTGATAGACATGGCATACGGCTACGGCTAGCGCATCCGTGGCATCTAGTTGGGTAGGTGTATCTTGTAGTTGTAAGATAGATGTTAACATATAAGCTACCTGCTCTTTAGAAGCATTCCCATTACCAGTAATAGCTTGTTTGATTTTACGAGGTGCATATTCTGTAATCGGTATTTTACGCACCAGTGCTGCTGCCATAGCAACCCCCTGAGCTCTTCCCAACTTTAACATGGATTGTACGTTTTTTCCATAAAAAGGAGCCTCTAAAGCTACCTCATCGGGATGAAACTCCTCTAAGATTTGTAAAGTATGCTGAAAGATCTTTTGCAGCTTCAGTGCTTGGGAGGAGTATTGATGAAGTTGTAAAATGCCATATTGTAAGGCATGAATTTTATTGCCAATTACTTGTATTACCCCGTACCCCATCGTGAGGGTGCCTGGGTCTATACCCATGATGATGCGTTCTTGGGGCACGATGATTAGACTCCCCCAGCCGGTTGGTTAAGTTGGTAGAAGAACACGTAAGCTTCTTGTGCGCGTGCTTCAGCTTCTGCATCCGTTATTGTTGTTACAGCGCTATCATTGAAGCATACCCACGTACTTTTTTGTTTTACATAGGCTTTATAGTGACTACTATTAATGCTTCCAGAATGCCAAATGAATCCTGCAAGTTCATAATGCGTATCTTGACTATCGGTAGTTTGTGTTTGAGAAATTTTTAAGCTCATGGGGCTTGTTACCTTATCGTCCAGTTTATATTTTTCAAAGATTTCTGTTTTATAAGATCCATTTGGTAATTTGATAAGGCCTCCTTTTGTTTTAAACCGGGTAAGTTGTAGAGGTAATATTTCCTTATTTAGTTTTAATTGTTTGTGTTGATACACATTGCCAATGAGAATGCCATCTTTTTTATACTCTTCTAATTGTTCTGGTACTAGACTATCATCAAATAGCTGCTGCATAGAGCAAGTTTCTCCAGTAGTAGGATTGGTAGGTAATGCTACGTAATGCATACAGGCATCTTCAACTTTTGATGCTATTGATATTTGTTGGCCATGTTGGATAAATGTATTTTCGGTGCTTAAGAGAGGCTCCTCCATCCAACCCCAAATCAAATGCAGTAAATCAGATGCATCACATTGTTCGCCTTCATTATTGGTCCACCCAAATTGTTGTCCTAAAGCTGTAAAGACTGCTCGTGCCTCTTCTTGGGTGACCGTTCTTTTTTCCACCTTCATAACGTGTATGGCCTTTTTAAGGGGCGCTACTAGGGGACCTGCGCTATCATTTAGGTTAGAGATAAAGGGTTCGTAGAATGCTTGTAAAATTTGTAGTGTTGAATTCATGTAACACGTAGCCCCCAAATTTTGGATGCCTCCTGTTAGTCTATTATCCTCAGCTGGTCTATCACCTCCTGCTGGTCCTGCCCCTGCCTCTATGCTATTGCAGTTTACTATTCCTAATAGGAATGCACCTAGTAGAAGTTGCTTGAAAATGAAAGAGGTCATATGTTGACTGCGTAAATTCATAGGTATACTATCTGAAGGTAAAATATTGGATTCGTGTATGTCGCGAATATACTAAATTTTTTTACCAATACCTATTATTCAAAATTCCTTTCCCCTCAATTATATATAGCTAATCACTTTTAATTAGATGAAATGATGGGCATCCATTATAAGCTTGTTATAGTTAACGATTGCCTTGGGCGACATACTTTTTGTCAACCACACAAAAAGTATGCAAAAAAGTCTCCGCTGCTGGGAAAATGACTAAAATGAACTTCCTATGCGCATATGGAAGAGAACCATAGCAAACTAAAGCTGCAAGCCTTGCCCACTGCCCTGGTTCTCTTCTCCAAAAGCACCCTGCTCATTTCTTAAACGTCATTTTCCCAAAGGCGGATCTTTTATTTCATACCGCTTTATACCTAAATCTTAACTGCTACCATATCCTTTAAATTATGGGTTTGCTAACTAAAGTAGAGATACCACTAAATC
>CAZZEE010000012.1:2593-14022 GCA_964652695.1 uncultured Cytophagales bacterium | reverse complement strand
TTGTGATGGTCGGTTCAATAGGATAGGAAGAAAATTTTAGCCCTTTAATCACAGCGGAGAGTTTTTTGCCTACTTGTTGGGGGATTGCCAAAAAGTAGGGCCCTGGGCAGAGAAAAAGATCTTAGAAACCATTAGTAGTAAGCTTAAAAGCAAGTTGACTAGCATAAAAAAGGGAATCCCCTCCTAAAACTAGTTCTAACTCACTTCTTAAGGAGTAACTAATTACAAAAATACACCAGTGCCGTCATTGCCACTGCCCCGACTCTTTGATTTGCCATTGGGATAACTATGTTGGATCACTTGCCATAACCGAGCGGCTTTTTCTGGGTGGTAATTAACTAGGGTAGCCAACTGACTACGATTCTTTCCCGCAGGAAAGGCAATTGCACACTCTTCATTGACCAAGGAGTTTTAGCGATATGTGAATCATATTCTTCCCATGTAATAGTCAAGTGCCAATATCCTTGAGGTGGTACCGGAAATTGGGATGTTTTCCGGAAATTACTTCCAAAACTTAAGTCGTCTTGTTGTGGTGTCAGGACTGCCGCGCCACTATGTGGCTCGCAGTGACGATTCTCAGCACTTACGTACTGTAACATACCGTCCCTTTGCAAGATATATTGTCGGAAAGCTTGTATATCAAACCCTTGCTGGTAAGGTTCGTATTTCTCCAACTCTTTGAGGCTTGTCCATTCGCCTAATACTGTCGTCAACAGCTCTTCTGTATTCTTTTTTAATAAGGCTACTTCTGCCGGTAGCTGAGGTTTGGGGAGTTTCTTTTTCTTCTTTTTACTGCCCTTGGAGTATTCAACAGCCTGATCGGAGGCTTGCTCTTCTAGTACCCTTTTGGCAAAGTTTTGCTCATCTCGCAAATAATAACCTGCAAAAGTCACCTCATCATACGCCATCCCACATAATAATTTATTAAGAATAAGTCGCCAGTCAGGGGTGCTCCATTCTTCTGTCACCACATACTGCAAAGCATGCAGGGCATTGTTATGATCCATCTTATCTATAAAAGCACCCTGTTCTAGTAACCCTTGCTTGTTGAATAACTCCTCTATAAAAGGCCATACTAAAATAAGTCCGCTGTTTTTGACATATAGTCTAGTGTCTTGCGCTGGTTTACTATGTTGGCGCTGTGAATTTGTCTCTTCTGTCTGCACTTGAGGAGCCCGCTTGTGTATAAGCATAGGCTGGCCAATGACCTTTCCCGCATTATCTACTGAAGAGGCTTCTTGTCTGGAGAACACCTTTTCCACTTGCTGGATGAGCTGACGCATGGCAGGAGTAGGGCTGTGTTGAAGATGATAGGCTATAAGGGCCCGCAGTATGGGTTGAAACTGTTGTTGGCTGTATGCATTGAATGCTTTCAAAATGCTACCTAGATATTGCCCTTCATCAAAGGGACTATCTTGCTTGTCTAAGAAGTAGATCAGCGTCGCTAACTCATATTGTTTGCGCCAGCTGAAGACATCTATCCCTTGCGCTTGGTAGAAAGACGGATCAGGTACATTGATCAACTGGGTATACTGTTGGATCAAAGAATATGCTTTTTCATCCAGGCATTTCAGTATGCGACTTATCAATTCCTCAGACAAATGGCAGATGATCTGTCGGCTGAGGGCAGCAGGTGTTGGATAAGTATATAAGAATTCTTTGAAAGCAGATGCTTGATGGGTTATTAAGTGTTCTATTTGCTTGGCTAACTTTTCTAGCTTGGTTCCGTCTTGTAAGTTGCTCAATCCTCTTGTAAATGCCGTATATAGTTCTTGCAAAGTAGGTTGTGTAGGCCAGTCCTTTTGAGCTGCTTGGCTAATGGAATGATGGATATGTTGCTGAATTTGTTGGAGGACCTTGTGTATGGCTTGTGTCTGAAGGTTAGGCGGTGTAGTTGATAACAAAGTCGCTAGGAGGTCAGTAGGTTGTATGCCCAAGGAGCCAGCAAAGTCTACCAAACTATTCGTCAGCCAGCTTTGTACTGCCAATGGTGTTTCACGTACTATGTTAGCTAAAGCTGCATCCCACCAAGCTATCTTGCTATACTGGGCAGTGACAGTAGTACTACCGGCAAAGTCCCATAATGAGTAGACGTGCTGTATCCAATTGATAATCGTGTTGCTATGATCTTGGGCAACCAACCGGACTACTTTTTCTAAGTCTTGGGTAGGTAGGCTAGCTATGAGCCGTTTTCGAGCATAGGGAGTTTGTAAGGTATTGATGAGTTGTTGTCTGACAGGCGCTCGCCTAGGTGAAACTGATGGGATAGGCGGCGCTAAGAGGGTATCTAACCAACGACCCAATAGAGCAGATGGAGAACCATATCCTTGTGGTAATTCGCTTGTCTGTACGAAGTAGGTCCAATGATCTGCTAAGCTTTGTGCCCGTTGAACGGTTGCCGCTTGTAGACTGGCTATGATGATCTTCGTGAGTTGTTGTTTTTGCTGCCTGGACAGCGTGGGGAAGACTTTGTCCAAAGTTTGCTGTAAAGACGTTTGTATAGTTACAGGTGTCCCCTCTTGCACCATTGCCTCTTGTAACCAAGGTTCCAGCTGTGCATATGCCTCAGGAGTTAAACGCTGGGGAGCTAAAAAGGAATTGATAGCCTGATAAATAGGCAAAACAGCTACCTCTGCCTCATAAGTAGCTGTTGAATGGGTTGTAAAAAAAGAAGCGATTTCTTGCAGTTGATCAACTATAAGGGCAGCTGGCGTGTGCTTTTGTGCCACTACAGATACGCGCCTATATATTTCAGATTTATGGAGTTGCGTATGCTCAGCAAGAGCTAGTAAAGTAAGCTGCAGGAAATGGGTTGCTGTAACCGAAACATGCTTATTAGCAACTTCTAAGAAGATCTCATTTAGTAACAATTCCTTAGCTAAAGGTGTAGGGGGGCGTAATACATCCGCTTTGATGAACCATGCATAATAACCTTCTCTTAGTTCTTGCGATAAGGGTAACAATACATTTAGTAACATGTTCCGAGCTGCTGGAGATATGTCTTGCCAGATCTGTTGCTGAATAGGGGATTGTCGTACCCAAGACAATACCTTCTTGTGATCAGTAGGACTGTTTTTAACTTGTTGAGCAAGTTCCAGCATGAAAGCAGTAGCGCTCGTATAGCCAATTGGTAAGATTTGATAAGTAAAAAAATCTTGCACTATGGACTTGGTAATCAGGAGGGAGGGTTGACTACTTATTTCTCTTTCAGCTGAAGTAGTTGTTGATTGTGGAAGCCGATCCTGGTTGACTATTTTCCCTAGGACATCTCTTAACTTGGGTAGGCTTCTAGCTGAACCAGAGTGGTCCATTTCTTCTGCCACGGATTGCATCCAGATATCCAGCTGAGCAGTTGCCCAGCTGACTTGTTGGGGAGTTCTCGTCAACACTTGTAGGATATCCTGTAAAGCAGTTTGGAGTTTCTTGCTAGTTTCTTTTGGATGAGTTGTGCCTGCTAACAAAGACGTGGTAGCTTGATAGGCTGTTTCTAGTAGGGCAATCAGGGAAGGCGTTAAATGGTGCTTTTGAGGATCTATGGAGACTTCTTGTAGGGCTACTAGCAAATATTGATCGATAGGTGTTTGTAAGGGATCTTTTGTAGGCCCCTTAACAAGTCGATACGCTGGGGGTAATGTGGCAAGGATGGCATGCACCAACTTGCTACCCTGTGCTTGTCGTAAATCCTTCTCATTTGCTTGGATAAAAGTTCCCCAGTCTTTCAAATGCCCCCCTATGTATATAGGCAGTTGGCGCATCATATAAGCTATATAAGCAGCCTCTCCTTGTTGAGAAGGTGATGTGGTAAGAAATTTAACGGTGAGTCGCTCAATAAGTGGATCCTTTTGAAGTGTTGGAGGCATGGTGTTACTCCATATCTGTTTGATCAATCCCCAGGCGCTTGTCATACTGGGCTGAACCACTTCAATCAATTTGCTAAATACAGCAGGAGATAAATAACGAATGATTCGGTTTACCTGAGTGGTAGATCGTAGGTGCCCTGTTATCAAGTCTCGAACTATGGAAGCTTGGTGTTGTGTAAGTATTTGCCAAATGGTACTATCTAGTTGCTGAGGAACTATGGGCGTACTTTGTGTCAGTAAGTGATCTAGCTTTTTGATCAGCAGGGAGATAGGGGTTGTTTCAGGGCGTGTTGGATGGATGACTTGTGATTCATATAGACGGTTCATGTGGTGGACTATATGCGTCTTGAATGAGTGTGATGGATGGCTAGTTAGTTCAATAGTTAAATTGTTTAGTAGCGCTGAATAGCTGGAGCCGAACGCCTGAGCTACTTCTTGCAAGCATACATCTAGAAAGGTGACTTCCTGAATAGGGAAGCCAGTAGCTATCGCTTGGAAAGATTGTGCAAAGACAATATGTTGAAGAGTTGTAGGTAGCTTAGCAGGATGAGTGCTGTGATTAGCTTTCAATACTATCGACTGTAAACTTCTAAAGTCATCTGCTAGGTCCAATAAATAGGGAGCATAGGTAGGATGGAGCAGTTGAAGCGATAGCTGAATGGTGGAAAGCGTAAATTGATTTAAGAATCTTTCTATCACAACTGGGTACTGGCTAAGTTCTAACCATAGGTCGTGAATAGCTCTAGGGTTTTCATGGCACATTGCTATGTATAAATCTTCGATAGCTTTTTCGTGCGTAATAGGCATCCACCAAGCAAAGTAACCATGCAATAAATAATGCTTGATAGCTTGCAGCTTGGCTTCGGGAAGAGGGGTGATCCGCCTTTTAAAGGGGTCTTGCATGGCTATATGAACTTCTTCTTGTATGGCCACCAAAAACTTATGTTGTAGTTGTTGTAAGATATGTGTTTCTAAGAGGGCTTGGTCGACTGCCTCTAGTGGAATGTATAGTTGGTCGATGCTGATGATCACATCCGCTGGAACGACGTTCGAAAAAATAGCATCTAATAAATCATTTAATAGTTCTTCTGCCAGTTTTTTGATTCTAGCTTGTATTTCTTGTTGATGCTTTTTGTCCGGGATCTCAACTTCCAGGCATTGGCGCATGATAATGTGTTGATAATCGCTCATAACTATTGCTTGATAACGCAACTGGCGCAAGCGTCCTCGCTTGTGCCTAAGTATTTTTGGCCTAGGCCTAATCGATAAACATAATATCCAACAGTCCTTTACCCCCATAATAATCTCTAGCACTAGTATAAAGCCAAGCTTCTTCTCGGTCTACCAATCCTGCTATCACTGGATTTTTATGAATATAGCCTAATTTTTGAGCCAAAATTTCGTTATTGCTCAGTTCTATAGGCTTGTTATGCTGAATCCAAAATTGAAACTTAGTATTATTGCTATTTTTTTCACCAGCCTTACTCATGAGATTAAGCATCCATTCTTTCCTACTCTCATGTGGATGTGTTTGAATTTGTTTGATCAATAATTTTGAAGAAAATCCTTTCAAATCACGCATTATATTTTCTAATGGTGCTTGATGACTTCCTATAATCATATGTACGTGATTGGTCATGATACAGTAAGCATATATTTCTAAGCCTTTGTTTTTCTGGCAATACCTAAAGACTTATAACAGCGTATCCTTGTACTCGCTTCTTGTAAAAATATCTATCCAATGTACTACAGTAAAAGTGACGAGAGTGTTGATACATAGATAGACACTCAATAAATATAGCGAAGTAGTGGATTGCCACGCCCCTTTGGGGCTCGCAATGACGGTATGGCGTGTGTATCCTTTATCATTTAACCATCAATCTATCTTTAGGTAACCACTCTCAAAGTGACAAAATAAAGCCTTCTTTGATCCCTAAATTTATATTTACTGCTCATACTTGATATTTTGGCTAGTAATACAAGTATACTTTATTTTTCACATTTGGCACAAGCGAACATGCTTGCGCTATTGTGGTATTGTAGGTTAGTTTTGGCACAAGCCTAAAGGCTTGCGCCATTCAGAGTGCTTCTAGTGGGGGATCTCAACTTCCAGGCATTGGCGCATGATAATGTGTTGATAATCGCTCATTCTTGATTATTCGAATAAAGCATCATAACACCCAGCAGATGCCTGGCTGCTTCCTTGAGATCAGCGTTATTGGGGTCTGTAGTAGTCCTATAAAAAAGCCATTCCTTGTACGCCCGCTCGAACGTTTCCATTTCTACCATATCTAGCCAAAGTATATTCACAAATAGGTGGGCTGGGCTTTCTAGCATCACCCATTCATGCACTAGATTTCTAAAATCTTCTCTTTGGAAACGCGCTGGCCAATCTGGGAAGACCAATGTCATGACGAACGAATAGGGGTCATGCGTACCCTGGAGGGTATCACTGGCTCTAAGCATGATATGCTCTATCAGGTGAAAACCTTCGCTAGCTTTATTAAAGGATTGAAAAAAAGGAACAGCTTGTTTGATAATCGATTGGGCTTGCTCTAGACTTTGAAGAGTTATTTCTTTATTGATCAGTTGAATGGATTTACGCCGTTGGTTATCTATATACAAATTAATAACATAGTTGCCTTCTGCTGCTGCCTCTTCCGTGATTTCATAGTTTGATTCCTTGCCTCCGTGTCGAATAGCCAAGTAGTTGATCCGTGGGTAATTTCCTTTGAATATAAATAGGTTATCGTAAGCAGCTTGTAAGTTCTCGCTGATAAAGAGCTCGAAGGTTTGTTGTTCAAAGCCGGGCTCTAGGTAAAAGTTATTCTTAAAATCTTCATGCAGGAACCTTCTTGTAAGGTTTTGAATGCCTAAGGCCCTACACATCCTTCTTTCAAAGCCAGATATATTATCGACGTCCCAGCCATCATTTTGCTTATTAGTCAGGTCGATAGCCTTGTTCCTATCTTTACTAATGGCTACATAATCTTCGACATATAGCTCTTTGCTATCACTACACTCTTGGGTGCAATCTTGATGGAGATAATCATAAATTTGAGAGGCCTTATTGGTAAATGTCTCTGCAAATCTAGACAGCAAATGATCCAGGATATCACTCTTCTTATAGGTAAAACTCTGACTGATTTCTAAGATCTTATTCAAGTAATGCTTGTAGGTTTCTAGGATATCTGATTCTTTTTCTTCTCCTACTGACTTACGTTTTCGCCAGTTGATACCCACATATTTTCGCTGAACTTTAAAATTTCTATCTATATCTTCTTCCTTCGCGTCTAGCGGTGCTCCAGGTCTTTTGATAAGTGTGTCTAGCAAGGGTACTTTACGTGGCGTCTCTGTGAACGCTATCCGCCTGTCGCGCTTTTGTACAGCCATCAGATCCTTTACATGCGCTAACTGTGCTAGGTAGTTTGCAAAAAGCTGATCGAAAAACATCAAATAACCTTTTAGTTGCTTGGCTTGGGTCTTCCTGCCTAGTGTAGCCGAGTTCTCTAAACCTTCTTGTCCGATTCCATAGACGAGTGGAAAATCATTTTGAATAGAGGTATAAGCTGACAAATTTCTAAATCTACCTTGGCGTACTGCTATCTCTTCTTCGGTTAAATAAGGCCTTTTAAAGATACGTGCGTTGATAATCTCCTCCGTCCATCTTTTGACATTTTTAGGATCCACTACCACAGACATCCCCTTGTGATAAAGTATAATTTGGCTTCGGTCAATGTCTACTTTCAGTACTTGATCCACAGGTATATCCAAAGCCATTTTCGTGTTAGCATCTTCTTGATTATCTAGTAATACAGTAAACTTCATTACACTTTGAATATGCTGGAGAGCGGTAATTTTTTTGAGTACTTCAGAAATATATACCTCTTGTTGAAGAGTGCTTTGCTCTATTTCGCGTTCATCTACAAAACCATGCGCTAAAAGAGGACCTGTAAATACTTCGTCCACCTTTTTTTGCCTATCTACCAACATCTCTCGTAGGCTATAGAACTTAATATAAGGGGCAATAGCAGATTGGATATGGAAGAATATCTCTGCTATCAATACTTCACATGCTTCTTGCGATAGGTTTTCATCTAACTCTATAGCGGCATTAACGCGGAGATAGCGTGGCTCTAATAAGCCAATGGAAAAAAAGTCCTCACATAAGTTGCGGTGACGGTACAGTGTCTGCTTGACTTTCTCGACCAATTGGTCAATTTGCCCTTTGTTAATGATCCTGTCTTCTACGTCTAACAATACCTTATACCCCCCTTGTATTTCTTGAGGAGGCTCACTCAAGAATATCTTCGCATTTTTGACACCCTCTACATCTACGATGAGTTTTAAAAAATCATTTTTAGTAAGTGGATTGCAAGGTAGGATCTCTTCTGATGTATAAAAATGCTTTAACCTATTGGCAGTAGCATCATTAGGATCTGATTCTAGTAAATCCTCCACATAAAAATTGGTGCGATATTCTAGATCTACGATGGCAAAACATAACTCTTCTAGGATGGTGATGCCTGGGTCATGTTCATTATAATCTGTCCACACTTTGCCTGCCAGCTGGCGTATGTAGTTGATTCCCTGCTGTTTAAGGAATGGATAATGGAGTTCTATGGGGTTTGTTGTATAGTTAGCCACAATATTTATTCAAAGGAATGTGCATACACTAAATTACCAGACATATTGGTCGACTTGATCACATAGCTTACATGAATCAGAATGATTCCTATGGTATCATCACTAGTTTCAAGCTGTATCTCCCGTACCTTGATCCTAGGCTCACAACGGCTAATAGCATCCTTGATATTGTTGGCCATAAAAGTCTTTAGATTGAGATCTAGCTTTCTAAACGCCAGTGGAGTCAAGTCACATCCATAATCTAATTCCATGGTTCGTTCTCCAGGTGTAGTTGCAAATAATACCTGAAGGCTCTGGTGAATGTCTACCTCATTAGCAACCATCTCCACAGATTTGCTATATCTATCAAAGGTGGGAGGAAAGCTCCAACCCACACCTAGAAAAGTGCTTTCTTCTATCATAAGCTATGCTTGGTGAGTTATTTTTATGTATCTCTTCCACCCATTGGTCATTGTGAGGCCCACAGAGCCTCGGCAACCCACTTGTGGTTCAACACTATTGCCCTATCATTACGGTAGGCACTCCCATCCCTATTATTCCTCCTAAAGCAGTATTACCGTTGGTCAGTGCGGCTGGCAACCCACCTATCATCACAGAACTAGATCCCATGAGAATAGTATCTGGGTGCGGTGGAGGTCCACTGCAAAGCACACTATCTGTGGCCCTGGCGGCAGGGAGTCCCCCTATAAGCACATTGGGCGCTCCTTTGACAATAACTCCTCCACCATGAGGCGTAGGAGGAGTGCCAGGCGTCATTAAAGGACATGTGTAAGAAGTGGTGACGGTAACAGCATTGGGCATAGTTACTAGGCTGCTTGGGTTATCATTATAATTTACAATAGATCTTGTTCAAAAGCTAGTGTTTTGTCTTAAGAACGTGTATAAAATCTAGGAGCTGTTCTAAATAACAGAAAAGTTAGCTGAAGGAGTATTTACCTGCTTCCTCTTATGATAGAGGAAATTTAGAAAATATTAACTTTGTTCGATACAGGTTTAAATACTTGATTTATTCTTCCCAGTTTAGATTTAGATAATTTCTTACTTTGAGCTCAAGTATATTTACAAGAAGAAACTTATGAAAATACCTATAAAGTCCCTTGTATGGATTTTCATGCTAGTCATAATAAGCGCTAATAGGGCTGTGGTGGCAGCTATAGAAAAGCTTCATCCCCATACTCAGCAAGAACCCATCATAGAATTAAAAAATTTAACTACAAAAAGCGCTGACAGTCTATGGGGACAATTTTTTGCACAACGGGGTGCATCTTCTTTTTGGACTCAGCTCCAAGCTCAGCAACCTAGCATGAATTTTAATCTCAAGGAACTTAATGCCCCGTTAGCAGGTATAGTTTCTTCATATGATGAAGTAGGAGCAGGAATTATTCACTATTTAACTTGTAAACATGTGGAAGTGAAAAGTTTGACAATCACCGGAAATTTAGAATATGACTCTAAGGAAAAGCTTACTTCAATACCAGCGTCTATAGGTCAGCTTACAGGGTTAACAACGCTTGATCTGCATCATCACAACTTACAAACGTTACCAGAGACGATAGGACAACTGAATAAGTTAGAAATACTGAGCCTATACCTTAACAACCTACAAAAATTACCAGATTCTATAGGTCAATTCACTAACTTAACTAAGCTTGATCTTGATAACAATGATATCCATAAATTACCAACAACTATAGGAAATCTCACTAATCTGCAGGAGCTCAATCTCTTTGGTAATCAACTAGTGGAGTTGCCTGGTTCAATGCGCCACCTCATTCATTTAAAAGGCCTTTCCATCTGCGATAATAAGTTAGAATTCTTACCTTCTTTTATAGGCGAACTAGCTAATTTGGAATATTTGAATTTAACTACTAATGGGCTGAAAGCACTCCCATCATCTATAGGGCAGCTTAGGAAATTAAAAGAACTTTATCTAGGCGAAAACGAACTACAAGAATTGCCTACTTCTATTGAACATCTTACTAGGCTAGAGGTGCTTGAATTGATTCATAATCAATTACAAACACTGCCTGCTTCTATAGGCCAGCTTACTAGTTTAGTTAAGCTTGGTGTAGAATCTAATCAGATCAAATCACTGCCAGAAACTATAGGCCGACTTAGCAAGCTGAAAGAACTTTCTTTAGATTTTAATCAAATACAAAAATTACCAAACTCTATAGGGAGACTTAGTAACTTAGAAAGACTTGAGATGGATAGTAACCAGCTACACGAATTATCTACTTCTATAGAAAGTCTTAGGAATTTAAAATTACTTCATTTAGACCATAATCAACTAAGCCATTTACCAACTTCTATATGTAAGCTTACTAGTTTAGAAAGATTGGACCTAGCACACAACCTGCTACACGAATTGCCAGAGATGATAGGAGACCTTGTTAATTTAAAATCAATGACTCTGGCGTACAACCAAATATATAAATTACCAGAGACTATAAAGCGGCTTACCAAGCTAGAGTACCTTAATTTAGATGGCAACCCACTTCTAAAGATTACCAACTAACTGAAATAGAAGCTTTTATACGGGTTCAGGGAGGATTAATATGATTTTATGTCAAGCTATTTAAATGCGGTTGGGTTATTATACTATACGGAACTAAATACTACATACACCCTCAAGAAGACAGGTCCTAAGTACACAGACATAGAGTTTCATATTGTGAAGAAGGAGGCCAAAGGTCCTAAAAAAGAGATACAGACTCAATTGGAATTGGGTATGGGGTATGTGAATTAGGATGCCTTGTTTTTAGGTGGGTTAAAAGAAACTATGCTAGCAGGAGAAAGCTGACCCTCGATTCGACTAACTCTGTCTCGTACAGCATCAATCTTTTCGCCTAGTCTTTTCTCTACATTACTAATCTTCTCATCTAGACTTTTCTCCACACTACTAATCTTCTCATCTAGACT
>CAZZEE010000012.1:0-2493 GCA_964652695.1 uncultured Cytophagales bacterium | reverse complement strand
TTTTCTCCACACTACTAATCTTTTCATCTAGTCTTTTCTCCACACTACTAATCTTCTCATCTAGACTTTTCTCCACACTACTAATCTTTTCATCTAGTCTTTTCTCCACACTACTAATCTTTTCATCTAGTCTTTTCTCTACATTACTAATCTTTTCATCTAGACTTCTCTCTACATTACTAATCTTTTCATCTAGACTTCTCTCTACACTACTAATCTTTTCATCTAATCTCTTCTCTACACTATTTATTTCGACTTTTAGGTTATCTATTTTGTCATCTACCTGCTCAAACTTTTTGTTAAAATGATACCACATGAACCCTATCATTGTTCCTATAGGACCTAGAATAGCTATTAGATCTTGAAGACTTAGATGCATGATAGTTTAGATTTCACGATAAAGTTAAGGTTTATTTTCAAGTTTGCAAAAAGAAATATTACACTTCGAAATCCTTTTCCATAACAATTATATATTATTTATATAACAACAAAGTTTTTTTATACAACAAAGACAAGGAGCTCAAGTAGAATATCTCATATTTTTTCCCGTTAGACTTGTAGAAACAATTTAAATGGAATACCCAAGGAACATTTTCCTTTATTCTTAAAAGAGTGTGAATGGCGTTTTAATAACCTTAACCCTAAAAATCAGCTATCTATCTTAAAAAATGGACAAATAATGAATTTTAAAAAGTTATCTAGGACAGCCCCTAATTTTTATTCTGTTAGACTTGTAATCCTTGTTTTTAAGCTGTAATTTATATAGAGTAACGTAGCAAGTATACCACCTTATACGTTAACTATCGAGCAAGCTATTAAAAATTACAAACCTAGGATATAAGTGGTCTTCCTTAGGGTCTTCAATATTAACCATTAGCGTATTTTAAAGATGCACACATTACTTGCTAATAAGATTACCCATATGACTGAGCCGGCTACACTAGCTATGTCAAAAAAAGTCCAAAGTCTCAGGGCCGAAGGCTATAAAATTTATGACCTTAGTGTAGGAGAACCCCATTTTCCTACGCCACTCGCAATCCAGCAAGCTGCCAAAAAAGCGATTGATAGTGGTCTGTATTTTGGCTATCCACCTACAGTAGGTTATCAAGACCTGCGAGAAGCCATAGCCCAGAAGCTGTATACAGAGAACCAGCTATTCTACGAGCCTAATCAAATAGTCGTATCTACGGGTGTCAAGCAAGCTTTGTCTAACCTTTTGTTGAGTCTATTGAATCCTGGGGATGAAGTGATTATCTATAGCCCTTATTGGGTAAGCTATGTAGGGCTCATCCAGCTGGCTGGTGGTAACCCTGTCTTCATACAAGGTAAGCAAGAGGACAACTATGAGCCTACGGCAGCGCAGCTGGAGCAAGCTATTACCTCCAAAACCAAAGCTATTCTGTTTTCATCACCTTGTAACCCTACTGGCTTGGTTTTTTCTAAAGAAGCGCTCATGGGTATGGCTGAGGTAATCAAGCGGCATGAACATGTGGTGGTCATCTCAGACGAGATCTATGAGTATATCAACTTTACAGATACGTATACTAGCCTAGGCTCTTTGCCTGGTATGCAAGATCGGGTAGCTACTGTAAACGGATTTTCCAAAGGATTTGCTATGACCGGCTGGCGAATAGGGTATGCAGCAGCTCCTACCTGGTTGGCTAGTGCCTGCGGTAGGATGCAGAGTCAACTGACTTCTGCTACTTGCTCTATTGCCCAACGCGCCGCCCTAGCTGCCTTACAGCTCGATCGGTCAATTGTTAGCGAAATGGTAGCTGATTATAAACACAATAGGGACTTGGCTACGCAGATGCTGGGTGAGTTGCCTGGATTTAAAATCTTTAAATCTCTAGGAGGTTTTTACCTTTTTCCAGATATCAGTGCTTATTTTGGCTATACAGATGGAGAGACAGTGATCCAAAATGCGAGTGGCTTCTGTATGTATATCCTTCAAAAAGCACATGTGGCCTTGGTAGCTGGTGATCGCTTTGGGGATCCTCGCTGTATTAGGATTTGTTATGCTGGGGATAGGGGAGAGTTGCAACAATCTATAAACCAGATAGCTAAAGTAGTTAACCAACTAAGGCCTGGTGTATAAAGCTTGAGTTTTATTGTCAGGAGAAACTGTTGAAAGCACTTAAAAATGGCTTTAACAGTTGGTTTCTTGATGAGGACCTCCGTTATATTTTATGGTGGTGGCAAGTTCCTAGCAATTTATTGTACTTGCTATAGTATGATTGGATACTAACCTTGTGCTGAGCCATGGCAATTAATCTATATCCTGTTTTCTAAACTAAAAAATTGAAGCTTAGCAATTCCAAAAATCATTACAATAGCATCAAAAAAGCATATTTTAATCCAAAAATTACCTAAAAAGCGAAGAACAATTTGCAAGGAAATTTACCCTTTTCTTGCAAAGATTGCAAAAAAAATTGTTGTAAAAACCGCCTTGATCAAAGGACGTTAAGAAATTGGCCGGCTACCACTAGGAGG
>CAZZEE010000011.1:0-14780 GCA_964652695.1 uncultured Cytophagales bacterium | reverse complement strand
ATTGCTGCTATTTACAATTTAGAATTACTTTAATTAGTTTTGAAAGAGGTCTAATCTTCCAATTTGTTTTATTACTTTACACATACAATACTACATGCCTCGCTTCCTGGATACCCGCCTTCGCGGGTATGACACTATCGTGGTATAGCACATGGAAGTCCATTCTTTTGTGAAATCTCAATAGTAAGATCTATACTAAATTAACGATACCCTTAGCGATCTATTTCTTTATCATCTTCTCTTCCAATAATATTTGTAAGGATTGTATGCATGGGTTTGCCAATACAGCTTTAAATTAGAGGACACATGTAGATACAAATATCTATTACAAACATGAAAGAACCATCTAGCCCTAGTAGATACACCGTCACCGCAGCTTTGCCATATGCCAATGGCCCCATTCATATCGGCCATTTAGCCGGTGTATATATACCAGCCGATATCTATGCCCGCTATCTACGTAATCGACAAAAGGACGTATTGTTTGTTAGTGGCTCTGATGAGCATGGCGTACCTATCACCATCCGGGCACAACAGGAAGGCATTACCCCCCAACAGGCTGTAGATAAGTATCACCAGCTGAATAAACAAAACCTAGAAGACGTGGGGATTAGTTTTGATATTTTTGCTAGGACTTCCTCCCCCACGCATTATCAAACAGCTTCAGAGTTCTTTACTACCTTGTACAAGAAGGGAATTTTAACTGCCAAAGAAACGGAGCAATATTATGATCCCGCACGTCAGCAGTTTTTAGCTGACCGCTACATACGTGGCACTTGTCCTAGGTGTGGTTATACAGATGCCTATGGGGACCAGTGCGAGAAATGTGGTACCACCCTCAGCCCGGAGGAATTAATTGATCCTCGATCTGCCCTGAGTGGAGAGAAGCCCATTCTCAAGCTTACCAAACATTGGTACCTGCCACTAGATAAATACGAAAGCTGGCTGAAGCATTGGATCCTCGAAACGCACAAAGATTGGAAACCTAATGTATACGGACAATGTAAATCATGGCTTGAACAGGGCTTACATCCCCGTGCCGTAACCCGTGATCTCGATTGGGGTGTCCCTGTCCCTCTATCAGAAGCTGATCATAAGGTGCTCTACGTGTGGTTTGATGCCCCCATTGGTTATATCAGTGCTACCAAAGAGTGGGTTGCTGCCAACCAACGTGACTGGGAGTCCTACTGGCAAGATCCCAAGACTCAGCTCGTTCATTTCATAGGCAAAGATAATATTGTCTTTCATTGCATTATCTTTCCCGTTATGCTACAAGCGCATGGAGACTTTATCTTACCCACTCAAGTGCCTGCCAATGAGTTCATGAACTTAGAAGGTCAAAAAATATCTACTTCACGTAACCATGCTGTATGGCTCCCGGATTATTTAGAGAAATTCAAAGATAAACAAGATGTACTACGTTATGTACTCTGTGCCAATGCGCCGGAAGGCAAGGATAGCGACTTTACCTGGCAGGACTTTCAAGCTAAAAACAACAATGAACTCGTAGCTACCGTAGGTAATTTTGTTAACAGGACGATGGTGTTGGTTCATAAATACTTTGAAGGCAAGGTACCACGTATCATGACCATTCATGCCCCAGATAATGTATTAGTCACCTACCTACAAGCAACTCCTCCTTTGATGGAGGATGCCATTGAGCAATTTAAGTTCAAAGAAGCACTACACAAATGGATGGACTTAGCTAGAAGAGGCAACAAATACCTGACGGACACAGAACCATGGCACCTAATTAAAACGAACCCTGAGCAAGTACAAACGATTCTATACCTCAGTGTACAACTCATGGCACAGCTCGCCATTTTAGGAGAACCATTTTTGCCTTTCACTAGTAAAAAGCTGGCTGTTATGCTGAATCTAGATGATTTATTATGGGAAAGTGCTAAAAAAGGAGAGATTATCCCGCCAGGGACCTTACTCCAAGAACCTCAGCTGCTCTTTGAGCGTATCGACGATGAGTTGCTGCCTAAGCAATAGTTAGGGACTATTAGATAGACCTAGGCTATCTATTCCTCTTCTAGCTGCTTTACCTGTGCCCTATCCAACAGCTGCTGATCCATGGACTTCGTTGCCCTAGCGCCGAGCATTTTTATCTTTTCTACGCGGTTTACTAAATTTCCTTTTCCGTCATAAAGCTTCTTCATAGCCTCTACGTACGACTTTTGGGTAACATCCAATTGTTTCCCTACCTGTTTCAAGTCCTCAATAAACCCAACGAACTTATCGTATAAGGCACCACTTTGTTGGGCTATTTCTAAGGCATTTTGATTTTGGTATTCCTGTCGCCATATATTGGAAATAGTCCGCAAGGTAGCAATAAGCGTAACGGGCGACACAATAATGATATTCTTTTCATAAGCTTCAGTAAGTATAGCTTGATCATGCTGAACAATAAGACTAAAGGCAGGCTCTATGGGAATAAACATCAGCACAAAGTCCAGCCCTTGTAGGCTATATTGGGTTTGATAGTTCTTTTCGCTCAGCGAACTTATATGTCTACGCACAGAAAGTAAGTGCTTTTTCAATTGTAGATCCTTTTCTTCTGCTTGTTCTGAGTTGAAAAACTGCTCATAATTAACGAGCGAAACTTTAGCATCAATGATGAGGTGCTTCGCTGTAGGTAGCTTGATAATTACATCAGGTTGGTATCTTTTGCCATCCTCTGTTACAAAGGAAGCTTGGATTTGATATTCCCGATCTCTCACCAACCCTGTCTTTTCTAAGATGCTTTCCAATATAAACTCTCCCCAGTTACCCTGCGTTTTGGTATCGCCCTTGATGGCTTTAGCCAAGTTCTCCGCCTCCTTGGTAATCTGTATGTTGAGGGTATACAGTCTACTAATCTCTGTTCGTAATGCCACTGTTCTTTCTAACCCTTCTTTGTTCGTTTGTTCCACCTGCTTTTCAAAGGATTGTATCCGCTCTCCCAAGGGTTTTAAGATGGCTTCCAGGTTTTCTTTATTTTGGTTGGTGAACTTTTTACTTTTCTCTTCTAGTAGATCGTTAGCTAGGTTCTTGAATTGAATGGCAAGCCGCTCTTCTATTTTGACTAATTCTTGTTTTTGCTCAGCTAGCTGGGTAGACAGGTTGCTATTGATGGTTTCTACTTTTGCTAACTGGGTATGAAGGGCTAGTTCTTGCTCCTGGAGTTTAGAAATGGCAAACTTCCCTTCTTCCAGCTGCTGCTGCGCCCCTTCTAATTGAATTTGAAGCGTTTTGTTAAACACCTGCCATTTGTTGGTGGCTATATACCACCCTACCAAGGCTCCTAGTGTACATGAAATGAGTATATAAATGAGTAACAAAATGTAAATATTAGGTAGTTAGAAATAATGTAACGTTATTCATTCGAATCATATGGGTCGTTTAAAATAAGATTTAATAACTAATTACTATAGGAATGAATGGATATTTTACTTTCCTATGTACCACCCGTCAAGCAGAGGTCTAGGAGCTATTCCTAAAACCATACAGTAGCGGTAGTAGCACTGCGCGTCCATTGAGAGACTCCGAGTGCGCGTCATGCGGAGCCCTACAGGTAGCTCGCAATCGAAGAGCCGTGGCAACCGAAGGGTTGGAGCAGGCCTGACACCACCTGCAAGAAGTAAGTTAGAGATATAAACTATTTTAAGTGAGAAGAGCGCTTGCGCATGACTAAGATGTTGCCTATCATCATCAATATAAGACCTAGCAAGGCTGCAAGAGACCAGGTATAACCTTCTAATCCCCAAGAAACAAGCAAGGCTACCATAGGTGAAAGTATAGATGTATATCCAGCTAGTTCTGGACCAATATTTTGGATAAGCTTCAGGTAACATACAAAGGCAACAATCGAACCAGCTATCACTAAGTACAGCAATAAACCCCAATAAGCAGTGCTAACAGGAAATATCAAAGGTTGCATAGTAGCTACATTATAAATCAACATGGCTGCAGTAGCATAAACCATTCCCATGGTAATAGCAGGAATAACAGCCAGCCCCTGGTTGCTATTGCGCTTACTGATACTACCGCCTAAAGAAAATATGAGTGCAGACATACTAACTAATAGGACACCATGTAAGGTATCATCGCGCCAATCAATCTGCGTTACTTCGTGCCCAACAAACAAGCACAACCCTCCTATACCCATCAAAGCCCCCGCAATGATTTGGAAAGTTGGCTTAACCCGAAAAAAAATAAAGTTATAGAGGATGCTTAAAAAGCTGGTAGCCGAAAATATGACAGAAATCAGTCCCGAAGCGATATATTGTGTTGCGTAATAGCCAAATATATAGTGCAAGGAAAACATGGATAAGCCGAGCATGCATAAGAAAACATGATCTTTCCAAGAAAAACGTAAAGAGAGTCTTCGCACTTTACACCAAACAAATAGAATAATAGCGGCTAACATAGCTCTATACAAGATAGAAACGCCTGCAGGAGCATAATCACCTTGTAGCTTAATGGCATACCAAGTTGTTCCCCAGACCAATACTGTAATGAGGTAAAACATTACATTCGTCATATGTGTGAGTTAGATGCGGGAGTGATCAATTACTGAAGAGGATGTTAGATAATTGAAGCTAGCGCACAAGCTAGTATTTTGGAGAGTGTTGATACATAGATAGACACTCAATAAATATAGCGAAGTAGTGGATTGCCACGCCCCTTTGGGGCTCGCAATGACGGTATGGCGTGTGTATCCTTTATCATTTAACCATCAATCTATCTTTAGGTAACCCACTCTCGTATTTTGCTTGCTAGGGGATAAGGTATTTATAAGTAATTGGACGACATCACTCATTATTGCGAGACCCCGTCACTGCGAGGCTCGAAGAACCGTGGCAGAGGGTCGTGGCAACGGTAAGGAAGTAGCAATCCTAATACCACTTGACGCCACTGGCCTATTTTTTCAATGAGGGTTTTTGCTGATCCGGGTTCCTTGTATTGTCTTTCTTATCTTTTTGCTCGATAACGGTTGGGAGCACTTCTTTTAATAGGACACGTTTACCATCTTTATAAGGTACTATCCAAGCAAGTTGTATACCCATAATTCGAAGTCCTTTTTTGAGTTTATCAGCTTCCCAATAGTTACGGAAGTGTCCGAGGGTATATTTATACAATCCATTTTCATTTTCTTGTTCGAGATTTTCATGATGTACTTCATCGATTAATACATCTTTCAGATTCAAATCTTGCCTAGCGCCAATTTGTACCTTAAAGATAATACCCTTGATAAATGGAAGACCTGTTTCCGGATCAACCCCATAGCGTTCATCCACTACACCACCTATGAGCACCTTTCCTGTAGCTTTATCAATCGTATAACTACCTGCTGGAAGTTCTGATAAGTCTCTAAATGCTAGATTACCTTGTGCTTGCAAAGAATTTTGTAAATTAGCTTGATTCCTGACGCTGTCTATGGTTTCTTTGAGCTTGACTTGAAGTTCTTTGATAGTGATGTCCAGTTTTTCACTTTTCACCCTCAACTGATGATTCTCCTCTATTAAATCCTTTAGCTGAAGAGGGGTCATATCTTTTTTTCGCTTTTCCCATTCTTTAGTCTGGTTTTTTAGTTTTTCTTTTTCATCTTTTAGCTTTTGATTTTCAGCTTTAGCATCAGCTTTAGAGGATTTGCTCACTTGGGAGGAAGATTGCTGCACCTGTGTCTTAGCCTTTTTAGGTTTGGCTATAGCTAAAGGAACATCGATGATACTAAGCACAAGTAAGCATACTAAAACAATATTTTTTTTCATATTCATTTTCAATTTTAAGACCATGCAATACCTACAAGTTTACTTTAAAACACTTAGAAATCAAAGTTTGGTTGATTAATTATAGTGACATATATACAAACTACTGAGCGATTCGCTTATAATTCCTTCGGCTACCATTTTGCCTTTCCTAATATATCCTTACATTTACATGCATTTTAATTTAGAAACACCGCAAGAGATAACTGGATAAAAGGTTATACTTGCTCACAAGATATAATATGTCTCAAAAACAAAAAAGTAAACAACCAAAAAAACACTTTCCAAGTCGTTTCCATGTATATCAACAAGCCTTACTAGCATTCATAGAGTCGACCGCGAATAAGAATGCTACACTGAATAAGATATACAAATACTTGAAGGGGAAGTTAACCAAACCTCGGATTCAAGAAGCCGTATCATCGCTCGCCCTAGAAGGTATGATTGAACAACGGGAACGCGGTAAATTGGCTATTGCTACTAAAAACAAAACTAGTAAAAACAAAAAGATTCAGAAGAGTCAACCGACTTATGTAGTTGGTAAAGTAGACTATGTTAACCTCAATTATGCCTACATTGTACTGGGAGATGGTCAACAGGACATTTTGATCAAACAAAAAGATTTGCTTTTTGCGCTCGACCAAGATGTGGTGAAAGTAGCTATTACACAGCCAGGAACAGGGGATACAAAACATCCTGTGGGACGTGTAATAGAAATCCTAGAACGTCCTATTCAACAATGGGTAGGTACGTTACAGCAACAAGGCCAGGTGAATTTTGTGCTCCCTAGTAACAGGCGTATGCACTACGACATCTTTGTAAAACATGAAAATCTACAAGGGGCTCAACACCAAGATCGTGTAGTTGTGAAGCTGCTAGCAGGTCCTACAGATTCCAAAAATCCAGAAGGTAAGATCATACAAGTATTTGGACCTATGGGTGATCACGAGGCGGAAATACATACCATCATGGCTGAGTTTAACCTGGCTACAGAATTTCCAACGCCTATCATGGAAGCAACAAAGACTATACCAGCTACCATACCTGCAACAGAAATAGCACGCAGAAAAGATTATCGTCCGGTCTTCACGCTCACCATCGATCCAGACGATGCCAAAGACTTTGATGATGCCTTGTCTATACAGTATTTGGATAATGGGCATATTGAAGTGGGTGTACATATTGCGGATGTGAGTTACTATGTGCAGGAAGGAAGCGCCATTGATGAGGAAGCTTTTGAACGAGGTACGTCGGTATACTTGGTAGACAGAACCATTCCCATGCTACCAGAAAGACTCTCCAATGAACTATGTTCCTTAAAACCCATGGAAGACAGGTTGGCTTTTTCAGCCGTATTTGAGTTGGACCCACATGGAAAGTTGCATCATGAGTGGTTTGGAGAGACAATCATCCACTCCAATCATCGGCTTACTTATGAAGAGGCACAACAAGCTATTACCCAGCCAACCCATACCCTACACAAGGACCTTACCACCCTCAATAGTCTTGCCAAGAAGATACGCCACGAAAGGTTTCAGCAAGGTGCCATCAACTTTGATACGGCCAGTGTAAAATTCCAATTAGACCCACATGGCAAACCCTTGAGCATATTACCTAAGGTGAGCCAAGACAGCCATCGGCTGATCGAAGAGTTTATGCTACTAGCCAATAAACGTGTAGCCTTGCATGTACGACGCATGAAGCAGGGCAAACAGTTCCCTACCTTTGTGTATAGGACGCACGATCAACCTAACCTGGAGAAACTAGGTGACTTTGCGCTCTTTGTGAAGCAGTTTGGACATTCCATCAATACGGATCCCAAGGAAGTAGCTTCATCTATCAATCAGCTATCTGAGAGCTTAATAGATAAGCCAGAAGCTCGCATCATTCAAACCTTGGCTATTCGGCTAATGGCCAAAGCGCTGTACACAACAGAAGCTAAGCCCCACTTTGGGTTAGCTTTTGAACATTACACGCACTTCACCTCCCCTATCCGGCGCTATCCAGATTTATTGGTACATCGGTTACTTAAAAAGTACTTACAAAGTCGATTCCAGTTTGATGAGGCTGGTTATGAAAAAAAATGCCAACATGCTTCTGAGCGAGAACGAATAGCTGCTGAAGCAGAACGCGCTTCTATTAAATACAAACAAGTGGAGCTCATGCAGTCGCTGCAGGGACAGTCCTTACAAGGGATTATTAGTGCCATTACAGACTGGGGCATGTATATAGAGTTGTTGGATATCTTGTGCGAGGGAATGATTCGCTTGTCTGATCTACGAGACGACTATTATGTGTGGGATAAAAAAGGATTTAAACTAGTAGGAGAACGTACTAAAAAAGCCTATCGGCTGGGTGATTTGGTACAGGTGACTATTAAAGGATGTGATATTGCTAAACGAACGGTAGACTTAGTGCTGGCGAAATAGTCTTGTGTTTATGTAGTGGAATCAGGGATTATCCCTAATTCCACTACACTGGTGCAAGCCCAGTCCTTGCGACTGCTAGGGATCTGTAATCCTAGCAATGCAGTCAATCGGCTATTGCCGAGCGACAAATATTCCCAAATCCAAACGACCTGGCTATGGTTAGTACAACGAGAAAAATATTCAATGATTTTGTTGCCTTATTCTTCCCTAACTACTGTCTAGGGTGCAAACAGGTTCTTTTTCAACAAGAATCGTGGTTATGTACTACCTGTTTTGCTGACTTGCCGCAAACACACTATCACCTACATAGCAACAACCCTGTAGCCCAAAAGTTATATGGTAAAGTCCCTGCTACCTATGCCATGGCTTTGTATAAATTCAGGACAGGTAGCACGGTACAATACCTCATTCATCATCTTAAATATGGTCATCAGCCAGGTATTGGGGAGATGTTAGGTAGAATCTATGGTGCTCAGTTGATACAACGGGCGTGGGAAAGCCCATTCGATTGCATTGTACCTGTTCCGCTTCATAAGGATCGGCTGCATCAGCGAGGGTATAACCAAAGTGACTACTTTGCCAAAGGAATGTCTACTTTATTGGATATACCCTGGTACAGTCAGTGTATAGACCGCACCAAGAATACCAATACTCAAACCAAGAAAAGTAAGATAGAACGTTCCCAAAACCTGATGGAGGCTTTTATGGTAGTAGACCCCCAAGTTATTAATAGCAAGCATGTCCTCTTGGTAGATGATGTCATTACAACAGGTGCGACCTTAGAAGCATGTGCTTTATCACTGTTGTCAGCAGGAGCGAAAGAAATTAGTATCGCTACGATTTGCGTGGCGGACTAAAAGATACAAGCGGGTTACGCGGTCACTACCGACACTGGATTATCAAAGCCCTGCCGTCACTGCGAGCCACGTGGTGGCGTGGCAGTCCATGCTTTTCTGAATGCCTATCACTTACTGTGGATCGCCACAGACCTCTGCCACGGCTGCCTAAGTAGCCTCGCAGTGACGGGTCCTCGCGATGACGACATTGAGCGCACCTATATGCTTTCATACACAAACATAGGACGACGTGCAGTGACGAACTCCCGCACAATGTTTGCAACTACAACCTTTTGCTATAATTCGAACTGCCCTAGCTTTGTTTTTATTATTTTTGAGGATATTTATTGAATATGCAGCACGATACCAAGGTTTTTTTATCCAATTTTTTTCACCTATCCTTTCTACGTGGAATCTCTCGCGTCATGCCTCTCATATCCACGCCTTTTCTAATTCGTGCTATTGGCTTAGAACAGTTCGGTACCTTAGAGTTTTCAAAAGCTATCTCTTTTTACTTTACTGCCTTGGTTAGCTATGGTTTTAGGTACTCTGCTACCAAGCACATTACATTACATCACCAAGACAAAGGTGTAGTGGGGCAAGTTATAAGCTCCGTATACGCCATTCAGTTCATGATTATAGCTCTTTGCCTAATAATGATGTGGATGCTGATTGCCTGGGTGCCTCAGATAAGCAACGAGGCCATCTATTTGACTAGCTTTTTCCCTGTTGTAATAGCTAGTAGCTTGTTCCCTACTTTCGTCTTTCAAGGACTAGGTAAAATGCGCTGGCTAACACTCCTTAACTTGATTTTTAAAATTCTCTTTTTAGGAAGCATCCTACTGTTCATACACCAACCTGCTGATGCGATCTTGTTTCCACTTCTACTCGCTGCCTTAGATGCCATCCGGTTGGTCGTAGCCTTACTGATCTTATACGTGTACGAAGGTATCCCTTTCAAATACCCTGTATGGTCCATGATGGTTCAGCAGGTGCAAGAAGGGTTACATATTTTTCTTTCACAACTAGTAGTTATGTTCTATTCTCGTTTTTCGACCATATTTTTAGGCCTTTTTGTAGGCCCTACTGCTGTAACCATCTATACGCTAGGTGATAAGATTTCCAGGACGACAGAAGGAATGTTGGAGCCAGCGATGCAGGCTTTATATCCTATCTCCCATCGCCAATTGGCTACGAATCTAGAAAAAGGACTCGAGTACTTGCGACACTTTACCAAGATCAGCTTAGTGATCCTAATGGGCGTAGGGATCGTCTATTGGGTCTTTGCTGGGCAAATTGTAGCCTTATTGGCAGGCACGAAGCTACCGGAAGCAGTGCAGGTATTTAAAATACATGCTTTTTTACCAGCTATCGCCTTGCTGTCCAATATAGTAGGGCTACATATTTTAATTCCCTTAAAGGCAGGAACCAAATATACCCTCAGCATACTTGTAGCAAGTTTGTTAGCCGCAGGACTACACTTTATATTAGTGCCCAGGTTCCAAACACAAGGGGCCGCTAGTGCTGTCTTACTGAGTGAGTTATTCGCCGTCAGCCTTTTATCGTTTATTGCCTACCGAGAAGTTAAAAGAGCTCGGGCTACAGGAGAACTAGAAATAAAGAATTAAAAATTAGTAGCATTGTTCTCACTATTTGAAGTATAAAAATAAATCGTAGCAATTTAGTACCTGATAGGTTACTTAGCTCCCAACCTCAACAAAAATGATACTCACCAAATGGGTTACCGGATGTATCCTCCTATTATGCAGTTTCTGTGATGGGAATACGTTATACACTGCCCAAAAAAAGCTCATAGATAACATCTGGGACCAGCAAGCAGCATGTACGTTTGATTTTGCTATACAAAACTTTACCCAAGCTTATGATATCTTTCTCTTGCTGCAATACATGCCCGACTATTCCTATCAAAATCTGCATATCAAGTATCAGCTACAAGACAATCAGGCTAACACAGTAGAAACGGCGCTAAAAGATGATTTACTCTTTGATCCTAAAACCGGAAAGCCATTAGGGAAAGGCTGGGGGAAAAAGAAATACATTAAGCTGCCATTAATCACTAACTACCACTTCGAAAAACCTGGAGATTATAGCCTATCAGTAGAGCAATTTATGCGCACAGAAAAACTATCAAGTATCGTTAGCGTAGGCATCCAAGTATGCCAAGCACAACCAGAGACCAACTAGCTAATACTTCTTAGACCTATGCCTCCACGCCCTACCTACCTCCTAGCCAAACAAAAGCTGAGCCACTATTGTAGTTATCAAGAGAGGAATAAGAAAGAAGTGCAACAAAAGCTAGCCACCTACAAAGAGCTATCCCCAACAGAAGCGCAACAAATCATCCAAGAGCTTATCGAAGAAAGATTTTTAGATGAAAAAAGATATTTGACAGCATTTGTCAATGGCAAGTTTCATCTCAACAAGTGGGGTAAAACAAAGATATATCACAGCCTTGCAAACACTGGAATAGATCCCAAACTTATACAACAAGCCCTTGCACAAATATCTTCAAAAGACTATGAAGAGACCTTAGTACAGCTAGTACGTAAAAAAAAGGCTAGTCTGACTGGTCAACCTGATGTGATGATTCGCAAAAAGTTAATAAATTACCTCCTGCAAAAGGGCTATGAAATGGATACCATACAAGCAGTGCTCGAAATATCAAAAGAAGTCCAGATTTGATTATTTTTGATTCCACTTCTGCTCCGTGACCAAACCACTAAGTTAGGCGCAAGCATTTCGCCGAAGTACATAAAATTGACTTTACATAAAAATCAAAAAATATGATAAGAAAATTAATCACATTCATGTTGGCAGGTTGTTGCCTGACAGCCTTTGGACAAACGGAAACTGACATTATCAAGCAAGCAAACAAATTGATGGCAGCCAAAAAATATGAGTCAGCTTTTATTTTGCTCAACAATTTCGATCAAGAAAACGGGAAACCCGATGTTGTTTTGCTCAAAGAATACATTGTGCTCAATTATTTTGTAACAAGTATTACGCACCACATATTCTGTCTCAAAGACCTCGAAAAAAACGAAAATATTATGGACTATCGCGGCAAAGAGGGACAGTTTTCTATATATCCTTTTCAAGTTGATAGCATTCTCGACAAACTTATTACGCTTTACCCTACCAACTGGAAACTTTACAAAGGACTTGGTGAGTTTTATTACGAAGTGTATTTGAAATATGGTGGACGATGGTTTAAGTCTGATGAAGAATTATGCCAACTGATGCAAGCTAATTCACAAAAAGCTGTTGATGGGAAATGTGCCGATTATATGTCGTATGATATATTGGGGTACACCTATCTTATTCAGGGAAAGACCAAAGAAAGTATTCCATATTTACTTAAATCCGTGAAGCTTAACAAAGATTACGCATCTGCGCAGTACAATTTGGCTTACGCTTATCTTGACTCCAACAACGCGCAAAACGCTTTGCAATATGCTAAAAAATCACTTAGTCTATACACTGATCAAGTATATAAAAGCGATGCAGCCCACATGGTTGGGGAAATTTACATGGAATTGAAAGACGATAAAAAAGCATTAAAATATTATGAATTAGCTAATAAAATTTCACCTGGCAATTACCATACCCTGGAAGCATTATTGTATTTGTATGTGAAAATTGACGATAAAAAGACAGAAAAAACCACCAGCGATTTTTTTAACCTAGAACCAACCAATCCGACAATCTACAACGACCTTGCAGGTATTTATTTTAGCAACGACAAAGTTAATGCGTTGACTGACTTTTACAGAACTCAATTTGCAGCGTTCAAAAACGATGAAACCGTGCAGGGAAATTTGAACTTTTATTTGGGAGAAATCTTCATTGGAAGTGACAAAAAAGTAGCAAAAGATTATTTTCTGAAAGCCCAGGAAATTTTTAACAAAATCTTTGATAAAAATCACCAAGTATTCGAGGTGATTGAAGACGGCTTGAAAGAATGTGAATAGTACAAAAATCAACCCCCCGCTAAGGCATGTGGGTTGATTTTTGTTTTGAATTAAAGGTGGATAAGTTAGCCCAAGAGGCTTTGGAGTAAGTTAAAGTGAGAGGGTATGTTAAAAAATACATGTCTCTGGGAAAGGCTCTCCACTTAATTGGTTTGAATTTTAACGCTGCTGAAAGTGATGTGGATGAGTATGTGGTGGAACGGATTGGGAAAGAGATGATAGTAGAAGCCCTGACACACAAAGAACACAAGAAGATGAAACCCAAGACCATTTATACCTGCCAACAATGTGGCGCACAATATGCCAAGCACCAGGGCAAGTGCAACGCCTGCCTAACCTGGAACACCATTGTGGAAGAAGTAGTATCTACTCAATCCCCTTCATTCAGTGGATGGGAGTCCTTGCCAACTTCTTTATCCAACTCCCCTGCTATCCCCAAACAACTTCACGAAATCAACTACGAAGGAGCCAACCGCATACCTTGTCCAGACCAAGAGCTCAGCCGTACACTAGGTGGCGGAATTGTAGCAGGTTCCTTAGTACTAGTTGGTGGAGAACCTGGCATTGGTAAATCCACGCTTCTCTTACAACTCGCCCTTCAACTAGCTGACCAGAAGGTCCTATATGTCTCTGGTGAAGAAAGCGAAGCACAAATCAAAATGCGAGCTAGCCGCATGCAACACACTTCCGCCAACTGTTATATCCTCAATGAAACTGCATTGGCTGCTATTTTACAGCATGCCGCCAACCTAAAGCCTACACTCATCATCATTGACTCCATCCAAACCCTCTATACCCAATCTGTCGAATCAGCTCCTGGTAGCGTGGCTCAAGTACGGGCAGCCACTGCATTGCTCATGCAATATGCCAAAACAACCAACACACCTATCTTCCTCATAGGTCATATTACCAAAGAAGGGACCTTGGCAGGACCTAAAGTATTGGAACATATGGTGGATACAGTGTTACAGTTTGAAGGAGACAGGCACTTGACTTACCGTATTCTACGCACCATCAAAAACAGGTTTGGGCCTACGCCTGAGTTAGGCATTTACGAAATGCAACAACAGGGACTACAAGAAGTGGCCAATCCTTCGGCTTTCTTGCTTTCTCAAAGAGACAGTCAGCTAAGCGGAATAGCCACTAGCGCCTTTATAGAAGGGAATCGCTCTTTGTTGGTAGAAGTGCAAGCCCTTGTCAGTCCTGCTACTTATGGAACACCACAGCGCGCCAGCACGGGGTTTGACAGCAAACGACTTAATATGCTCTTGGCAGTCTTAGAAAAAAGAGCAGGACTGCGACTAGTCATTCAAGATGTATTCCTCAACATAGCAGGCGGCATGAAGGTAGAAGATCCTGCACTGGACTTAGCTGTGTGTGCAGCCATTTACTCCTCCTTGCACGACAAAGTGATACCGAGCAGCTATTGCTTTGCAGCCGAAGTCGGCTTAGGAGGAGAAGTAAGGGCAGTTAACCGCATGGAGCAACGTCTGACAGAGGCTAGTAGATTGGGCTTTAAGAAGTTCTTCATGGCTAGTCAAAATTACAAGGCCATAGATGCCAAAAAGTTTCCTATATATATACAGCCGGTAGAGATGGTTAATGAAATCATGAAATTAGCTTAGGGGAAATAGTCCTCACTCGGCACAGCCGATCGAGTATATGAGTATAGGGGGAGATTATCTAGTTGATGCTTAAGAAATGTATCAACCTTCAAGTAAAAGAGAAATTTTTATTTTTTGCTCTAATCAACTCACTCTTCAATTG
>CAZZEE010000010.1:0-14780 GCA_964652695.1 uncultured Cytophagales bacterium | reverse complement strand
GCGTGTGTATCCTTTATCATTTAACCATCAATCTATCTTTAGGTAACCACTCTCGAATTTTTTAACGCCCTTTAATCGCCACACCCGAAGAGTGTTATTTTTGGGCTACACAAGCAGGCGCAGAATTAGATCTTTTAATCGTCAAAGACGGTAAAAAAGTGGGTTGTGAATTCAAATATATAGATCCGCCTAGAATTACCCTTTCCATGCACACAGCCCTAGAGACTTTACAACTAGCTCATCTATATGTCGTCTTTCCATATAAGAAAGATAGCTTCCCTTTAGCCGGTAAGATCCAGCAAGAGGACTGAAGGTAGAAGGTATTCTACGTGCCTAATTTAAAAGTGGCTAGCAAGCCACCCCATAAATAGCGCAACTCTCTTTAGCAGATAAGATAACAAGCGAAAAGATAGAAGTAACTACTTATTAGAACCTATCTGATATAGATGATCGGGATTGTATAGGTAATAAAAATCTTTAGCTCCTAGCTGAGGTAAGTATACTTTACCATCTTGCTCCTGGGCAGTGAATTCTACTCCGTAGTATTCTTCTATATACTTTTTCAATGTATAGTTAGTAGCTTCGGGTAATTCTCGCAAAGACGTATCATGCACATCATTCACCACATAATCTACCCACTTGACTTTCTTAGCGTTATCAGCAAATTCCATCCAGTCTCCCCTACTTGCCTTCTCGTATAGCAGTTTATCAAACTTACCTAGCGACAATCCCATTTTCTTAGCCACCTGTCCCCCAAAGCGATTCCACCATTCTTGTATAAAGGCCAGCTCTTCTTTCAACTCTCGGAGGTTCCCCACCGTAAATGTCCAAGGCTGGTGATGCAAAACCAGGGCACTTGGATAGGCATACGACTTCGTAGCCAAAGTAGTAATAAGGGCAGACATAGATGCTGCAAAACCTTTCACTACCACATACACAGGGGCTGCGCTATTGTGCATGGACTGAAGAATACGTTGCCCTGCCATCACACTCCCTCCTGGTGAGTTCTCGATAACAATGAAAATAGGTTTCTGCTTGTCTTGATTGTTAAAGTACCTAATGCGATCAACGATATAGTTGGCTTTCCAGGCCGTTACTACCCCATTGAGGTTGACAGACCTATCGGAAATAACCAACGTACCATCTGGAAGTAAAGGGTCTTGGAGATACACCGGCTCACCATCTGCATAATTTTTGCGTTCTTTTTGCGCCCTTTTATCATCTATCTCTGCTCGCACTTGATCTATGCTAGATCGTACTAATAAAGTCTGGTTCTGTATGTGGGCATAAACTCTATTGAACTCTTCCATAGTCTGAGTAAGCTTGGCTTGCGAAAATGCTACTTCCGCCATGATCTTATCCCTTTGTCGATTCAAGTTAATGAGCTGATGCTCGTGTTCCTTAGCGCTCTCCTCTTGTTCTAATTCCCACTTTAATGCAGCTGCCTCACGCTGTACACGCATCTTTTCAATGTCTGCCCGTAAGTCAGCAAGCTCTCTTTCTAACCTTGTCCTGATAAGCGCAATTTCTAGTTCCAACTTACGCTGCTCTTGCATCTTTGCTCTGAGCTCCTCATCTTCTAATCCTGACTGCACAGACAGGCCCGCTTTATCTCCCTCTGGAACATCTGAAGAATTGTTCTGAGAACTTTTATTTTTAGATGAAGAATTTGACTTAGAATCAGTCTCTGAATCAGCATAGCTAACTGTAAAAACAAAGGCTAGTGACAAACTAAGTAAGGTTTTTCTGATCTGCATATGTGTATCTTTGAAGGGTTTATATCTTATCAAAAGCATGGTTGTCCGACTAGGATTCGAACCTAGAGTCTTCTGGACCAAAACCAGACGTGTTGCCGTTACACTATCGGACAATCAAAATCCCATATGTACATATGAAATATACTATATAAGTTCTACAAATTTAGAGTTTTTTTTGAAATTGGAAATAAAATACTTGTTTAAAAGAAACACTATTATTTGTCAGTAGCCAGGTACATGTGTAATATTGCTAGCTATAATTGATACTGTTGTTATGCGCTACCATCGTTTTCTACATATACCAGAATTTCTTATTGTGGTAGGAGCAATAAGTCTTATCCTTGTTGGCTTTACAAAAGTAACCCCATCATCCACACCTAAACCCCAGACAATGCCTATTATTGTTCCCCCTTTATTAAAGCAACATGATACTGTCGCTATAGTAGCACCAGCCTGGTGGGATACGAATGAAGAAACAATAATCAAAGAAACAAAAAGAATTCTACATGATTGGGGACTAGAAGTAGTGATAGGCAATAGTGTAGGGGCCCGGCATGGTCAGTTGGCTGGTGATGATAAGCTACGTTTGGCTGATTTGCAGTCTATGTTAGACAATCCTAACATACGAGCTATATTCGCATTTCGAGGTGGATATGGCAGTGCACGTATTGTTGATTCTTTAGAGTTTAATAACTTCTTGAAGCATCCTAAATGGTTAATTGGCTTTAGCGACATTACCACCATACATTTGAGATTACATCAGCTAGGAGTAGTCTCCATCCATGGTGAAATGCCTAAACATTTTCCAGACCCTGCGTATGCAACTTCCATTCATAGTTTAAAGGTGGCCTTATTTGAGGGGACTGCTCAGATTACTTCTAAAGCCCAAGGATATAATAGATCAGGGCAAGCAATAGCACCCGTAGTGGGTGGAAATCTGGCTACACTTTGTTCCAATATAGGAACACCTACTGATTTAGATACACGCGGTAAAATATTAGTACTAGAAGATATAGGTGAGCAACTCTATGCGATCGACCGTATGATGGGACAACTAGAAAGAGCGGGTAAATTACAACATTTAGCAGGGCTTATAATAGGAGGCATGGTAGCTATGAAAGATTCGGTCGATATGCCCTTTGGGAAAACTATAGAGGAGCTTATGATGGAACATGTAGGAGCCTACAACTACCCTGTCGCATTTGGTATGCCTATCAGTCACGTAGCACCTAACTTAGCTTTTCTACATGGAGCTATAGGAAAGCTAGTAGTCACAAAAGAGCTAGCGCAACTTTCTTTTGATAAAAGATGAGTAACAGGAGTAATCATCTCAGGCCCATCATGTAGATTCTACATAGGTTCCAAGCAATAGAAATGTTACAATACCAAGTATGAAACTTGGATTTCAGTCAAAAAGTTAGTATAATTATAAAAGGAGAAACGCTGTTTATATCCTATCTATATAAACCATTCTCCACTTGATGTGCATCAAGTAATCGTGTAACGGCACATCGCATCAAAATATCTGGAGTTGTCAATAAACTATCAATAATAACCCTCGCCTATGTGTAATTCATTAAGTCCTAGATGCCTTTCTATTGCACTTTCCCTGATTATTCTTGTAACTGCATGTAGACAAAGAGATCAACAACTTCCTGGTCCAAATAATAATAGCCCATTACTGAACCAGTCGACTGGTCCTCAAGACCTACCTATTGTTGGAGGGACCCAAGCTGATAGAACGAAAACATTACCTAATCTTACGAATAGCCAAGAAAAAACAGATAAATACCACGATAGCAAAGAGACCCCCCCGTCTTCTCCTATCCAAAAATTGAGAAATAAAGCAAAAGAAATATTTTCTTCCCCTAACCAAGATACACCGTTAAGAGAGGAACAAGCAAGAAAAGCAAAGGAGAAAGAAGAAAAAGCGCGTAAGAAAAAAGAGGAGCAGCAGTTAACAAAAGAGAAAGAGGCACGCAAACAAGAGGAAGAACGTAAGAAAAAAGAAGAGGCCGAAAAAGAAAAAGCAACAAAAAAGGAAGAAAAAAAGAAAAAGAAAGAACAAGAGGCAAGGAAGAAAGAAGAGAAAAAAAAGAAGGAGAAAGACTTAGCTGATAATGCCCCAAATGGGAGGTTACAGCAATTAACAAATCTAGCCTCTAATATATTTTCAGGTCTATTTTCTAAAAAAGAATGAGCCTATCCAACCAACTATGACAATCTTTGGTGGGATGAGAAGTTACGATGGGTAGAGAATTAACCCTCCATACTCACTCTATTACTAACCCGGCTGCTTTGATAACCAAAGTGCTGGGTTAACCTTTTGGAGTGCCTTCCAGATTTGCAACTGCAGCTCGCTAATCCCATTTTTATCGGTATAAACAACCCCTATGGGCTCTCCCATTTGAACCTCCTGCCCTGCCTTGACATGCACAACTCCTAATTTGGCATAAACAGTATGAAAGTTGCCGTGCTGAATAATCACTACTTGGTTCATACCAGGTACAAAAGAAACAGTCTTCACAACTCCAGTAAAGATAGTATATACTGTAGCTCGCTCTTCTGTTTGAATATCTATGCCCAAATTTTCAATTTGTACATTCTTAAAAACTGCATGTGACCGCCTACCAAATTTATTACTAATGAAACCACTTTTAACAGGCCAAGGCAATTTACCTTGGTACTGGGCAAATTGCTGAGATAAGACATTAGCTGCTGGAGACAACGCCATCCGAGGAGAAGTATCCGCATGATTCGAACCTGACGAAGCCGCTGCAGATCTGCTAGCAGCTTCTTGGGCAGCCGCAGCCGCTGCTATCTCCTTTTTGACGATATCGGAAATAAGCTTATCCAAATGTTTAACAGCCTCATTTTGCTTACGCAGCTCCTTTACTAACTCGCCCTGCTGCTGTTCTAGCTTGGTAATCATCTGATGTTGATTTTGCTTAGATCCATGTAATCTCACTTGCTCTACTTGCCGCTGATCCAATAATAACTTCTTTCTACGTACCTTCTTTTCTAAACCTATCCGCTGGATCTCCAACTGTAAATCCACCTTCTTAATTTCTTCAAAATGCTCTCTTCTGATCTTCACATACTGCTTCGTAGCTCGTAGCCTTTGCAGTAGCGCCTGGAAAGTGTCAGCAGAGAAGATAAAAACCAAGGTATTGATGTGTCGCATCGACTTAGAGCCCCAAAACAGGATCTGCGCATATTCCTTTTTAAGCTGCACCAGCTCAGCTTGTAAAGTTTCTACTTTGTGCAACTGCTGGTCTAGTTGCCGGTTGATCGACTTGATTTCCTGTGTCAGGGAGCGAACCAACAAGTTGTTCGTTTCTATTTTCTTATTCAGTGCTGTTAGCTGCCCTGTATTGACTTTCTTCTTAGAAGTGGTTTGCTTTAGAATCTGATTGATGGTCTTGATGCGGTGTAATAAATCCTTCCGCTCTTGCTCAAACTGCCCCTTATCAGGAGAAGTGGCGCCTATAGACACTACTCCTACACATACGAGTAGCATCCAATACTTATTCCATCGTAGTTTAATATGGCTCATACTACTTCGGTCTATTAAAAGGGAAAGTTAAAGGTTGTGTTAAGAAACGTATCTTTTGATATTGTAGCGTGCAATTAAAAAGTGCAAAAAAAGCAGCTACTTCGGAAAATAATAAATCCTGTTGATAGGCCCGCTTATACTTGTAAAATACACACCATCTATCTCCCAATGATGGATCAGCAGTACACAAACTAATCAACTGCTGCGAATGGTTATCAACGGTCCCTGTACACACATAGTTTTCATGCACCTGGCGAATGATCTGATGGCCTTCGGATAACACTTCGGATGAAAAGGGTGCATGGGGTAATTGCCCTAATAACATAGCCTGGATAAGGTCATAGCTACACGGCACCTGCCAATCCCCTTGTAACTGAGCATAATTATAGCATTGATAAGATCTATCGATGCGACTCATCACTTCAATGCCAGCTGGAGTAATAGTACATCGCAATAATTCTCCGCCCCAGCTATGCGTGATAGACACCCAAATACGATGATCCCGATGTATATGTATCTTCAGATGGCCTTTATAACTTTTGCCTTCCGCTCTGTAGTTTATCTTCGCTTGGATAGCCACATAGGGCGCAGCCATCATAGCCTTTCTAGATTGGTTATTGGCTTGGGAAGACCGTAGTTTACCAGGTAGGCAACAGGACTGAAGGGTGTAACCTACTAGCAATATGCTCCCAAGATATAGGAGCCGCGTAAATTTTTTCTGCATGATTACGTGATTATCCAGTCGCTCGGCTCTAGCCGAGCGACTGTTTTGGGACAATGATTACGCAACAAGTCTATTACCCAGCCTACAGCATCACTATATTATAATCCCCTACATTAATCTCCGTAGGCTTACCCTGTATATGTACATGGCTCCCAATCATGGAATTATCAATATTACCTTCTTGGATAGCTGTATGCTCTTGTATGATACTATTCTTAATACGTGACCCAACAATATGGGTATGCCTTCCCACAGAGACATAAGGTCCTATAACAGAATGTTCAATGACTGCTCCCTCCCCTATATAAACAGGAGGTATAATCTTGCTATGCTGTACTTGTGCTGCAGGTGATATCATGGCCTCTTTATCCTGCAACCATTCTAAAAAACGCTGGTTGGTATGCAATGTAGCCTGCTTATTCCCACAATCAAGCCATTCTTCCACCTGTTGGGTACCAAACTTAAATCCTTGTTGTTGCATATGCGACAACACGCTCGTCAGTTGATACTCCCCGCCCTTACATATATTTTGATCAATAATAGTTTGAATAGCCTCCTGCAACACTTTTCCTTCTTTGAAGTAGTATATGCCAATAATAGCCAAATCGGACACAAACTGGGTGGGCTTTTCGATGAAGTCCGCTATCAACTGATCAGGTCCTAGGCGCACCACACCAAAGTCAGCTGGATTAGGAACTTGGTTCACCCAAATCGTCCCTTCCTGATCGCCGTTCACCGGAGCACATCCTTTGAAAAGTGTATCGGCAAAGGCAACCATTACAGGTCCTTGCAGCAAGGGAGTAGCACAGGCAATCGCATGGGCCGTACCTAACGCCTCTTTCTGTTCATAAAAATGGGCTTGGGCGCCTAGGGCCGCAGCCATAGTTTGTAGATCAGCCTGGATGCTCGGTAAAAGACCGTTTACCACAAAGCCAATATTCCCAATAGGGCCTGGATATAAAGAACCTATCTCTTCTAAAATGCGTTGGACAATGGGTTTCCCTGCTATGGGAATCAAGGGCTTCGGCGTAGTAAGCGTATGGGGTAGCATCCGCTTGCCTTTGCCTGCCATGGGGATAATGAGATTCAGTTTTGGTGTCTTCATTGTCAATTTATTGTACACCTGTACTACCATGCCCTCCTACACCACGTATCGTTTCAGATAAAGTAGTTACCTCTTGCCAGTCAATTTGCTGATAAGCAGATACTACAAGCTGCGCAATACGATCTCCATCTTGGATAGTACAGGGCTCATCAGAAAGATTAATCAGCAATACCTTAAGCTCTCCTCGATAGTCCGAATCGATAGTGCCTGGTGAATTTAACACCGTAATACCATTTTTAAGTGCCAAACCGCTTCTAGGTCGTACTTGAGCTTCTAGCCCTTGGGGTAAAGCTATATATAAACCCGTATTCACCAGCACCCGTTGTAGGGGGGCCAGCACTATACTTGCTGTAATAGAAGCTCTTACATCCAGCCCGCTCGCTCCTGCCGTAGCATAAGCTGGCAACGGATGAGAAGAGGTATTGATAATCTGTACTTGCATAGGAGAATTTTTTATGCAAGTTACAAAAAGAGTAACTATTGGGTACTATTTACATCCTATCTGGTGGAGCAATACCTAACAAGTGCAAAATAGTCCGCAAGGTGCGGGCTACTAAATCAGAAAGTTGGATGCGCAATAGTTGTTTATTCGTATCTGGTTCATGCAAAATAGATAGTTCTGCATACATCCTATTATAAGCCTTGGCAACCTCCAAGGCATGTTGTGCTACCACAGCAGGAGCATAACTGGCAGCTGCCTCTTGCAACTTCGTAGGAAAGACTGTTAGTTGTACGATGACATCACGCTCTAGAGTGTGTAAACTAAAGTTTCCCTCTATATGAATGGATTGAAACTGGATACCCTGCTGATGGACCTTTCGCAAGACCGCTTGAATACGCGCATGCGTATACTGAATAAAGGGTCCCGTATCCCCTTGAAAGTCAATAGAAGCTTGGGGGTCAAATAATATTCGCTTTTTAGCATCTACCCGTAATAAAAAGTATTTTAATGCTCCTACCCCTAAGGTATGGTACAGCTCTTGCGCTTCCGTTGCCGAGAACCCATCTATCTTACCCAATGCTTGGGTATGTTGGCTAGCAGTTGTGATCATCTCTTCAATGAGCATATCCGCATCTACTACGGTTCCTTCCCTTGATTTCATCTTTCCTGTAGGTAAATCAACCATGCCATAAGAAAGGTGGTGCATGCCTGCTGCATACGGACGACCTAGTCGGTGCATAATCTTGGTTAATACTTCAAAGTGATAATCCTGCTCATTACCTACCACATACACCAATTTATCCGGCTTGAAGTCAGCATAACGGAGGTCCGCTGTACCTATATCTTGCGTGATGTATACAGAAGTACCATTAGATCGCAGCAGTAGCTTTTCATCTAGCCCATCTTGGGTTAAGTCTACCCACACAGACCCATCTTGTTGTTGATAAAAGATACCTTTTGCCAGCCCTTCTTGTACTAGTTGCTTACCTAGTAGGTAGGTCTGGGATTCATAGTACGTCTTATCGAACGTAATGCCTATTTGTTGGTAGGTAGCATCAAAGCCTGCATAGACCCAGCTATTCATTTGCTCCCACAAAGACAACACCTTGGCATCTCCTGCCTCCCAACGCTCTAACATTTGTTGTGCTTCTTGTAACAAAGGAGCCTGCTTAGCAGCTTCTTCTTCCCCTAAGGTCAGAGTAAGTTCCGCTATTTGTTCCTTGTAAACCTTGTCAAACAAAACGTAATACTTGCCTACCAAATGATCTCCCTTGAGGCCACTGGATGCTGGGGTCTCTCCATGACCCCAGTGCTGATAGGCAACCATTGATTTACAAATATGGATACCCCGGTCATTGACCAAATTTACTTGATATACTTCATACCCAGCCGCCTTTAGTATGTGGCTGACAGCATGGCCTAAAAAATTAGTGCGTAGATGCCCTAGGTGCAGGGGCTTATTGGTATTGGGAGAAGAGTATTCAACGACGATCCGCTGACCATTAGATTTAGATGAAGCATCACCAAACGACGGATCATGATAGGCCTGGTTAAAATGAGCTAGCCAGATGTTGTCTTGTAAGCTTAGGTTCAAAAAGCCTTTTACCACCTGAAAGTTAGCCACCATAGGACTATGGTGTTGCAACCAACCCCCGATACGATGTGCTACTACGTCAGGAGTTTCCTTACAAGTTCCAGCAAATGGGAAAGTTACCAAGGTGTGCGTGCCTTCAAACTCCTTGCGGGTAGACTGTAAAGAAATAGCATCCAATGGTACTTCTATTCCAAATTCCTGCTGAAAGGCTTGCTGTATATATGGTTGAAGATTTTGTTCTATAGGATACATAAGCTTATAAGGTCTATCTCTGTATAACGGGAGAGACTTCTATGGGATAAATTGCTAGTCGCTGGAAATCATGAATTTTATTTTGCGTTTCGTAACAACGCTTCAATCTTTGTAAACCCCTTTTCTTGAGCCAATTGTAAGGGCGTTTTGCCCGCTTGATTAGCCTTATTGGCATCTGCTCCATTTTTTATCAATACTTCGACGATATCTTCATCACCATAAAAAACTGCATTCCACAAAGGAGTCTGTCCATGTTCATCAGCTTGGTCTACAGTTGCTCCATTAGCTAGCAATAATTGTATAAGTGGCTCATTTTTAGCATAAGCCGCCCAGTAAAAAGGTGAGTGCCCCTGATTATCAGTTTGGTCTACCTTTGCCCCATGCTGTATCAAAAATTCAGCAAGGTCCTTGTTTTTTGCATAGATGATAGAACCTAGCAAAGGAGAATTGCCAATATTATCAGCCACATTTACATTTGCTCCATACTTTAACATTAGCTTGGCAATTTCAAGATCTCTTGCCGCGTCAAAGTAAGTTTTATTAATGCCATAGTGCAGGGGACTACTACCCAGTTTATCTTGGTAATTGATATATTGAGCATTCTGCTTGATAAGTTCCTCTATTTCTGCAAGGGTTTTGCTTTTATCTAGAATAGCGTTCAGAAATGCCTCTCCTTGAGAATCAGAACCATCTGTCCAAGTAAAGTTTAATAGCCCTTGCATGATCTTTCCTTCATAATAAAGGCTAAAGTTAATACTTACCTGCTGATTGCTTCCCGGGTCTAGCTGAAAACTGATGGGTTGACCTATAGGTGGCAATGCTGTTCCTGGTATACTACCCTGCACTAGTTGATTGTTGTATGACAGCTTAGCATCAAACACAGATGCACAAAAAAATCTAAGCTTTAGCTTATGAGGGTTTATACTCACCTTATTAGACTTGGGAGTTATGAGCAATTGGATAGTTCTATTTCCCCCTTTCAACTCTGTAGATCCCTTAGGAATAAGCTGTACATCACCATACGACAGGGATTGTTGCTGAGCAGGCGTATTACACCCACATTGACTCTGTAAGTTAATGAATATCATACCAAAGACGAATAACCATTTGGTGATTTTTTTTTCATGGTTGTTGGAATTAATATGGGTTTGATAGCATAATGGGCTTTAGGTTTGTTACACAATAAATACAAGGACTGCTATGTGTGCAACACAAGACTTTATTTATCCTTTAATTTTTTGGATCCAAGAACAAATTCACTCAGTTGAATAGTATTATTCTCTTGCAATAATTCCCTCACTGCTTGTATGTGTCCCTTTAACTGCCTTGCATCTTGCTGGTATGTAGCTCTTTGAGAACGATCTATTTCAATTTCTCCCATATGGGCCTTATATGCTTGCTGGGCGCTCCAAAAGGGAATGTATTCTTCTTGTATAAATTTTCTACAACATGTATTTAATTGTGTTAATTTGGCTTGACCTAACGGATGTGATTGCTTTAGGTTTGCAATCTCATCTTTAGCTGATTGAAGCTTTTTATCATACTTATCGATAGGATATTTCCCCAATTCTATATTTAGTTGTACCGTTTTATTATCCTGCTTTCGAATCTTTTCTATCTCTTGGGACTTTTCTGGGAAACAGGAGCAACCGATGGGTATGGTCAGAAACATGATTAGGAAAATTCGTGCATAACTAAAGGATGGGCTAGCTTTGGAGACAATGCCACAGGATTCTCTTGGATTGCCACGCCAACTTCGTTGGCTCGCAATGACGTTTACAAATTGCCACAGCCTTACGTGACCTCGCCATGACGAATTGAGTGGCGATGATGATGTTTTAAATTTCTTACTCATGGGATACATCTTGTGCTGCTTCATCAACGGTTAATACATCAAATTGGTATTTATGTACCTGGTTACCCAAGGTAGTATAAACTGTCAACTGATGGGATGATGCTGCCCAGAACAATTGAATAGGATAGCCCTCATTATTGAAGGGGGCATGGATCAGCTTACCAAACTCATTGTATAAATAAGTTTTACCCTTTTCTGGGTCAGTGACCACATAAAATTTGCAGGAACCATAGTTATAATATTGCCCAACCAAAGTCTGATCAACCTCACCAGGTATTTCAAATAACACTTGCCCGCGCTCATCCAAGACCATGAGTTTGTCTACCGTTTGCTGGAAAATGACATAGTGTTGCTTATTGTCTTGATTGGGTACCAAGGTAAACTTACCTGTAGGCTGTGTTTTGGCTAACTGAACACTGCTTTGCAAAACCCCTTTGAGGTTATAAGTATTTAGTTTCCCTGTATCAGTTAAAACGACCAACCGAGTATTAGCAGCTTGCTTAGCTTGCTGGATGACAAGTGGGTTGTGCACTGGCTCTCCTACATTGATAGGGAATCCAGGACAAGACTGCCCTCTCCTATTGAGTACGTGCAATGTACCCCTTTCTTGCAAGGCTATAAAGTAGTCTTTATCCACCCGTAGGTGCAAGGGGGTCATGGCAAAAGGGGCTTGCAAGGCTTTGGGATTCCAGCCTGGCAATGGCCTATATTGTGTGTCTTTTAAATAGATATTACCACTTTCATCCGTTATTAAGATTCTATAATTCTTATCACGATCATAATCAATGATATTCACAGCTGTACCTTGCCCCTTGGCCAGCAGCTGACGCGGGAAGTTATTCATTTCATTTCCTGTATAGTCGATCACGTGCAGGGAGGTGGGCGTAGCACATAGGTATTGCCATTTGTTATTCTTGTAGAGGTCTACCAACAGCACCTCTGGCAAAATAGAACCGTCTAGCTGCTTCTTCCAAATCAGTTGGCCAGCAGGACTTACTAAATACAACTGGTGTAAAGAATCTTGCACCAATAAGAGGGGACCTTCTTGTTTGTGCGTCCCTACCCATATGGGAGGAGTCAGGATAGGCGCTTCCGCTTGGAAAAAGAATGTTGAAGCAGTGGTAGTTGCATCTGGCTGGCTTGTAGCATTTGTAACAGGGGCTACTTTTGTTTCTTTCTCGCCCACATGCGCTAGGAGTATATTGATATGTCCTGCAGACTGATCTTTCGTACTATTTGTTACTTGGACACTCGCATATCCATGGTTACAAAATTTGGCCAGGTTTTTATGCCATAGGGCCTTCCACACTGGCTTGAGGTATTGGGAGATCCGTGCATGAGCAGTTTGCAAATTAACAAACATACTATAAGTGGCAGCTTCCAAGGTACTAGTTAAAAACTGCTGTTGTGAGCTTCCTTGTTGTGCCCACGTGGTTCCTTGTAGATAAGATGCTTCCAATGCCTGAAAAGCCGAAAAGCTATTGGCAACGACTACATAATTATCTACTGTTGAGAGGAACAAGGGAGTAAAGCTGGGGAAAACATATTGAGGTAACCAGGACTTAAAAATAGTAGGGTTAACGGTATAAATAGCAGACAACTTACTGAGCTGGTGCGCTGGTGCATACGTAATGCACTGCGCTTCCTCTAAGGTGGCGATGGCTTCTTCTATGTTGTGGGCCTCTACAAATAATACCTGTTCATGGGATTCTGTACCCAAGGTACATAGTGCCAATTCATTTTTAATGAGTGTATGGAGAGCCAATCCAGTAGGCGTGGCCGCTAATGTAGACTGTTTTTTATTGGCTAGACTACTGGTCTGTTGATGGCGATATTGCCGTATAGTCTCTACCAAGGTAAGGGGATCATGGATCGCATAATGTTGAATCACTGCCGTTTGGGCTGGTATATAAGAGGCCAATGCAAAGGAACTAGGTTCTTCTGAGGGTAAGGCTTGAACCCAAGACAGCTTATCGGGTGAGGGCACTCCCTTGCTAATGACGCCATTGAAAAGAAGATAATGGTCTGTTAGCTTGAATTCTAGCTGCGCCTGTGGTGCTATACCAGCTAGCTGCGATGCTCCTATAGCATAACTTTCCTGCGTGAGAAGAACTCGTAAAAAAGAAGGCAACTGTTCGAAATTAACCAATAGACTTCCCTGCTTATGGGCAGCTTTTGGAAGCTTCAAAAAAGCAGCGGTATCCTTATGGGTCAACCCTCGTATAATATCTTCCAGCAATAGTTCAGAAAAACTAATGATCACATGGTGTTGCTGTTTCAGCATATAAAGCTTGGTCCGTGACTTACCTTGTACCCAACTGATGGAAGTGATGGTATGTCCTGCATAATTCCTGGCCTCCACCTCCTGCTTATTACGCTTACCAGGATGCTCTATGGCATTGACCAGCGTAGCTACTGTCGGTATGCGGAGGTCTACATAAAACACATACCCTAGCTCTTCCTCGCTCAACCCATGGATAGAGATTACTACAGGAAGATCGCCTACTACAGACGTATCTACCCCTGCTTGCTGCAACCCAACCAAAATTTCCTTGACATTATTACCAAGTGGCAATGTGCTCAAATCTTGTCCAATGGTAGTCTCTTGAAAGTTATCCCACTGCTTCCCTATAGCTGGAAGGTCTAGGACAAGTGCACTACTGGTAAGGATATAAGGGAGGAAATCTGATTTTTGAACTTCTCGTTGCCAACTTCTATAATACAAATACCCAATGCTGATCAATGCCAAAAGCAAGACACCCCATGCTATTAATAGCTTCTTAAGAATGGTAGGATGATGCATAGTCTTTGTCTATAAGGCAGCACGGAAGTAACTTCCGCGCCAGGGGATTTACTTTGCAAAGGTAAAGGTTGCGGAAGGATATAACAAACTGCCTCTTAACAATGACCCCCGAGAAATCGTCAATACGAGGAACAAAGTGACCGCAGCAGTCCATGATACGAATTGCAAGTTTATTTAAAAGTTGCATATAAAACATAGGATAAAAACAGGACCTCAGTCTATCGTACCATGTACAATGCATAATATAGGTGTAAGTCCTTGATCACTTGGTCTATATCCGGTACCTTTGTTGGTAGCCTTATATATGTTCATTATTTTAAGCATCTCCCTGCCTACATATTTCATATTAAGTAACAAATTTTAACTATCAACTTGCTTATTTCTATCATGCGAATCTTCACCAACCAATTACTATTACTGCTATTTATCATCACAGGACAAAGCTTATTTTCCTGCAATAGTTGCAAGAATCAAGATGCAGCAAGAAAACCTTTCTATAATAATGAACAAGCTCCCTTACCTGAAGCACCTACCAAGATTATCATACAAGACATATTTTGTGCCTTGAATAGCCGCCAACTCACATGGAGCTTACTGAACAATGATACGAACCTGCCAGCAAATAATGAGATAAAAATATGTTGGGAGATTAGTCCCCAAGGGGCTTGCATACGAGATGAACAAAATAAGGT
>CAZZEE010000009.1:0-15892 GCA_964652695.1 uncultured Cytophagales bacterium | reverse complement strand
CTTTAGTTTGTCATGTTTCCCTACAAGGTAAGGATAGGAAGTTAATTTTAGGCATTTTTCGATAGCGGTGACCTTTTTGGGTGGTAGCCAAAAAGTATGTACCACAGAAGGTGAAATTGTTTCTATAATCATATTTGTTCCTGTCTAAGAAATTGCTAAGGGCCAACTATATTAGACTTCTTGGGGAATCAAGTATTTTGACCGCATTGCGACTACTAAGGTTGCTTCCGTCACTGCCAAGCTGCTACGCAGGCCCTCGCAATAACAACAAAAGACGTAGATAGCGCAAGAACTCTATTTATGTGTATATTTTGTAACTATTTATAATGGATATATCAAAAACTAGTTTAAGTTTGTTTTTGCTTGTTTGTTTAAAACAAGATTTTAGCTACATTAGTAGATAGAGTTATTTTAAAATATTAAAAATATAAAAATATGAAGCAATTTGATAACTTATTAAAGCATGTTCAAGACCTAAAAGAGGATTTTGAAAAATTCTATATGAAGGATAACAAAACAGCTGGAACTCGTATCAGAAAAGGAATGCAAGATCTAAAAGAAATGGCACAAAAAATTAGGTTAGAAGTACAGGATAAAAAGAATAACGCTGTTGATAAACCTGCTCCTAAGACTGTAAAAAAATAAAGTTTAGTTATAAACTGAATAAAAAAGGGTTCAGTGAACCCTTTTTTATTCTCTCTTACGCATCGCATCTCCTCAAACTATTCACAGTGGCTTCAGGAGTGAGCTCCTGAAGTTTTTTAGACATTCACAGTAGTCCGTAGATTACTCCTGAAATAAACTTCTCACAGCCTCATAAAATTGTGCATCTGTAACAGCAAGCTCTTTGAGTAAATAATAGACGCTAGATAGTGTTTTCAAGCTGGCTGTGTCACCCCACTGGACAGGTATATCGCCTTGAGAAGTGGTTAGAAAGCGCTGTCCATTTCTAGTTTTATGATGAGCATGTGCATGAAAAGAGATATTTTGCACGTCTACCCTTGATGGAGCACCTATATCAGCTAATTCAGGAATATCCGCATTGTAAATGAGCTTTCCTGCCTTGGGAATAGCATCTGCGATATTTCCTAATACAGTAATGTATCCTTTCCAATCCTCCCTACTACTCAACTTGGTATCTAAATCAGTCATCACCACGATATGAGGTTGATAGATAGAAGCTATCACACGTAGGTTAAATTCCGAGAAAAGAGCAGTATCGCCTTGTATAAAGATAATAGGTGCCTCGCTGAGGTGTATAGAAGGGTATGTAGCTTCTATAGGAAGTTGGGTCACATAATCAAACAAACGTCCCCAGTAGTTCATGACATGAATAGCTATGGTAAAAAACCTAGCTACTGCCTGTTCATCTCCTAGCACTACAACCCGCTGTTTATGCTGTGCATAGAGGTGAATGTAGGTTGGGTAAGAATAAATAGGTATGCCTAGTTTTTGCGCTGCTATGACCTCTACGTGGTGGGCTTCTATTTTTCTGCCTACAATAACAGCTTCACAAGAAGAATCTATATGGCTAGCAGAAAAACCCCATTGATGAGGTAAAAGTTTAACATGAGCTAGCTGGGTAGCCACTTCGGTAGACGGAGTTGCTGCTGCACTACCTGTAATAAGGTACCCTTGTCGATGCAAAGCAAGAGCCATATATGCCATAGCAGCTTCATTGATGCCTATGAAATGAATCTTTTGGTACATAATTTAGTTGAGATGCTAGTTGGAGTTTCAGAAGCTACTTTAGAGTCGCTTGGCTATTGCCAAGTGACTAAACTTGTTATCGTGACGTCACTAAGAGCGCCAAGGGAGAAGCAAACTGAAAGGATGTGGCGATCCATAACTATTTTTATACGCTGCGAAATGGGTTGCTTCAACTATTTCGCTCCCTCACCATGAAGCTCTACCCTATCACCCGGTCTGGCTGGCGCAAGCGTCTTCGCTTGTGGCACCTATTACTAAATCGGACTGCCTCCCTGTTGCCACAGCTCTCTGGATCCCAGCTTTCGGTGGGGTGACCCATGAACGTCTTTATTGCCAGGATTAAAAGTACATGACGATCGGAAGTTCCTCTATACGCTGTCACATGGGTTGCTTCGGTCATGGAGTGCCCTGGCAATGATGAGATGGCACACTATTTAGTTAATATGACTTGCTCGGCTATTGCCGAACAAGTCATATTTTTAAGAATTACTCCCTTGAGAAGCCACTAAATTATCATAGTCTTCTTGCAATCCAACGATCAACCTACCATAACGAGGTAATCCCGTACCTGTAGGTATCAAATGCCCTACAATAACATTTTCTTTCAATCCTTGCAAACGATCTCGCTTACCTCGGATAGCAGCCTCACTGAGTACCCTTGTCGTATCTTGGAACGAAGCAGCTGAGATAAAGCTTTTCGTATCGAGAGAAGCCTGTGTGATACCCTGTAACTTCAATCGAGCAATACCTGGTTGAGCATCTCTCGCTTCTACAAGAGGTAAGTTCTGCTTGGTAAGTGCACGATTTTCTTCATACAATGCCCTCGCTGTAACGAACTGCCCTACACGGAAGGATTGTGAACCACCTACTTCTAACACTATCTTTTTATCTAAGAGTTTATCATTTTCTTCTCTAAAGGTGAACTTATTAACCGTCTGTCCAGGCAAGAAAGTCGCATCTCCTGAACTGATGACCTCCAGTTTGCTGAGCATCTGTCTGATAATCACTTCAATGTGCTTATCATTAATCTTCACACCTTGCAAACGATATACAGCTTGTAGTTCTTTAGCAATATACTCTTGCAACGCTACAGGTCCTTTAATATTCAAGATGCTACTAGGTGAAATATTACCATCAGAAATAGGGTAGCCTGCTTTAATGTAGTCGTTATCCTGTACAAGGATATGTTTAGACAATGGTACCAAATATTTTCTTTGGATACCATCCTTGGATTCTACAAAGATCTCACGACTACCACGCTTCACAGGTCCATAGGTAACAAAACCATCGATCTCACTAATGACAGAAGGATTGGATGGGTCGCGTGCCTCAAAGAGCTCGGTAACCCTTGGCAAGCCACCTGTAATGTCTTTGGATAAGCTGACTATGCGAGGTATTTTGACTAATGGGTGACCTGCTTGTATCGTTGCGCCATCTTCTACGATCAAACGTGCTTTAACAGGTATATTGTAGTTGATGGACTCTCCTGAAGCATTTTTTACTGTGATGCTTGGGTTTTTGGTCTTATCTTTAGATTCAATGATAATTTTCTCCTTATAGCCGGTCTGTTCATCGTACTCTTCTTTGTAAGTAACTCCTTCTTCAATGGCATGGAACTCGATGGTTCCATCCATACTAGTCAAGATAACCGCATTATATGGATCCCAATGGCAAATATCTTGTCCTTTTTCTACCAGCTGGCCTTGTTTAACACGTAAGAAGGAGCTATAAGGAACGTGCTTATGCATGATTATCCTATTATCCTGCGGGTCTACTAATCTCACTTCGCACGACCTGCTGATGACTACATTGGTCTTCTCACCTTGCTGCGTGGTGGTCTTAATGGCATTTAGATCTTCAAACTGCACAATACCTCCATCGGTAGCTTGTATGGAAGATTCAACAGCTATACTCGATGCAGCACCTCCCACGTGGAAGGTCCTTAGGGTAAGCTGTGTTCCAGGTTCACCGATAGACTGTGCTGCAATAACACCTACTGCTTCGCCCATTTGAACGAGCCTGCCAGTAGACAAATTCCTACCATAACATTTGGTACAGATACCTCTCCTAGTTTCACAGGTCAATACAGATCTCACTTCTACACTTTCAACGCCTCCTGCTTCCACCGCAGTAGCTAGTTCTTCCGTGAATTCTTCGCCAGCCTTCACTAGCAACTTGTTAGTAGTGGGTTCATACACATCATGTAAGCTCACCCTACCTAGTATACGTTCGGAAATAGACTCTGCTACTTCATCCTTATTGATGGAAGTGAGAATGGTCACTCCTCTTAAAGTATGGCAATCCTCCTCCGTGGTAATCACATCTTGCGCCACATCCACGAGCCTCCTGGTGAGATAACCTGCATCTGCTGTCTTCAGCGCTGTATCTGCCAACCCCTTCCTAGCTCCGTGGGTGGAAATAAAGTACTCTAGTACGTCCAATCCTTCTTTGAAGTTGGAGAGAATCGGGTTTTCGATGATTTCACCCACCGATCCTTGTAATTGTTTTTGTGGTTTACCCATCAATCCGCGCATACCGCCTAACTGACGAACCTGTTCCCTAGATCCCCTTGCTCCTGAGTGCATCATCATGAAGACTGAGTTAAAGCCTTGCTTATCTGCTTCTAATTCTTGCATCAAGAATACAGTCACCTGCGTATTGACACGGGTCCAGATGTCGATAATCTGGTTATAACGCTCATTGTCAGTGATGAGCCCCATGAGGTAGTTATCCTGTACAACGTTCACGTCTTTTTGGGCTTGCCCAATCAATTCATACTTGATAGTTGGCACTTTGATGTCATCTAGTGCAAAGCTGACGCCTGCTTTGTACGCATACCTGAATCCTAAAGCTTTTACATCGTCTAGGAATTGAGTAGCCCTAGCTGTACCGACCAGTCTATATACCTGGCTAGTAATAAGTTGCATCTTTTTACTGGTCAACAACTCATTGATGTAGCCTAATTCTTCTGGGATGTATTGGTTAAATACTACCCTACCGGCTATAGTTTCAACTAACGGCTCAGTTACATTTCCTTGCGCATCTTTCTGTTTCAACTTCACTTTGATGGTCGCATGGGTAGAGACCTTCCCGGTATCAATACCTATAATCACCTCTTGTGGAGAATAGAAGATCATCCCTTCACCTGGAACAGGCTGCTCGGGCGTCCCTTTTTTACCTTTGGTGAGGTAATATAATCCCAATATCATATCCTTGGTAGGTACAGCCAACGGCGTTCCATTGGCAGAGTTGAGAATGTTGTGAGAAGCCAGCATCAGCAAGGAAGCTTCTGCAATAGCTTCATGACTCAAAGGAACGTGTACTGCCATCTGGTCCCCGTCGAAGTCGGCATTGAATGCAGAGCAGACCAACGGATGCAACTGGATAGCTTTACCCTCAATGAGTTTAGGCTGAAAAGCTTGTATGCTAAGTCTGTGTAGCGTTGGAGCGCGGTTGAGGAGTATAGGGTGCCCTTTCAAAACGTTCTCTAAGATATCCCATATTATTGGTGTCTTTTTCTCAACTAGTTTCTTAGCAGATTTAACAGTTTTGACGATACCTCTTTCAATAAGTCTTCTAATAATGAATGGCTTAAATAATTCTGCAGCCATATCTTTGGGCAACCCACACTCAGGTAGTTTGAGCTCAGGCCCTACCACAATCACCGACCTGCCTGAATAGTCAACCCGTTTTCCAAGTAGGTTTTGACGGAACCGACCTTGTTTACCTTTGAGGATATCACTAAATGACTTCAATACCCTAGATCCTTCAGAGACTACTGTGTTTACCTTTCTGGAGTTATCAAACAACGAGTCAACTGCTTCTTGTAGCATTCGTTTTTCATTGCGTAGGATCACTTCAGGAGCTTTGATCTCTATGAGCCGTTTGAGCCTATTGTTACGGATGATTACCCTTCTATATAGGTCATTTAAGTCGGAAGTAGCGAACTTACCACCATCTAGCGGCACTAGCGGTCGAAGGTCAGGTGGAATGACAGGGATAATCCGCATCACCATCCACTCTGGTCGATTGGGAATCCTGGTTTTTGCATCTCTGAAGGCTTCTACCACCTTCAGACGTTTTAAAGCTTCTAGCCTACGTTGTTGAGAAGTATCAGTGTGTGCTTGCTCGCGCAACTCAACAGCCAAGTTATCTAGATTTAGGCGAGATAGGACAAATTCCAATGCTTCAGCCCCCATCTTAGCGATAAACTTATTGGGGTCGTTGTTGTCCAATAGTTGATTTTCACGAGGAAGTGCGTCGATGATATCTAGGTACTCTTCTTCTGTGAGAAAGTCCATATAGCCAATACCATCTTCTGCTTTGATGCCCGCTTGCACGACCACATATCGCTCATAATAGATAACCTGATCTAGTTTTTTGGTAGAGAGCCCCAGTAGATTACCAATTTTGCTGGGTAGTGATCTAAAATACCACGTATGGGCTACGGGGATCACGAGTTCGATATGACCAGTCCTTTCTCTTCTAACTTTTTTCTCCGTTACCTCTACCCCACAACGATCACAGATGATCCCCTTGTATCGAATCCTTTTATATTTACCACAATGACATTCCCAGTCTTTAACAGGACCAAATATCCGCTCGCAAAACAATCCCTTCATCTCAGGCTTATATGTCCTATAGTTGATAGTCTCTGGCTGCATTACCTCTCCCCTAGATCTTTCTAGGATAGATTCTGGAGAAGCCAGGCTAATGATAATCTCTGAGAAATCGGATTTTATTCTTGTATCTTTTCTAGCTAGCATATATTTTTTTTATATAATCTCATTGTGGTGCCAGTGGCAGTCCCGACACTTTCTCTAAAGCTCTTAGGTGGCGCAAGCCCTCTCATTGCGAGGCTTACAGGGCCACGGCAGCCCACTTGTGCCAAAGCTTCCTAGTACAGTCGCTCGGCTCCAGCCGAGTGACAAGTAATTGAACGAGTGGGACACAACTACTTCCTGTAGACTTTGATCCCATTATTCCGCCTAACGCTTAGCACGAACTTCCCCGTTTATGCTAAGCCCTCTCATAGTCGTCACTCGGCTGGAGCCGAGCGACTGTTTTTTGGACTACCTCCCCCTTGCCACTACTCTCTGTATCCCCGCGAAGGAGGTTATAACAACTGGCACGGAAGAAACTTCCGCATCAGTTTGTTACTTCAACGTAATCTCCAACCCTAGTCCTCTCAGCTCATGAATCAACACGTTAAACGACTCAGGAATACCTGGTCGAGGGAAGCTGGTTCCTTTGACGATAGCCTCATAAGCTTTGGAACGTCCTACTACGTCATCCGATTTGATCGTCAGCATTTCTTGCAAGATATGCGCAGCACCAAAAGCTTCTAATGCCCACACCTCCATCTCTCCAAAACGTTGACCTCCAAACTGAGACCTGCCGCCCAACGGTTGCTGTGTGATTAATGAGTATGGTCCGATGGAACGGGCATGCATCTTATCATCCACCAAGTGGTCTAGTTTAAGCATGTAGATCACTCCAACGGTAATAGACTGGTCGAATTTCTCACCACTCAGCCCATCATACAGTTCAGCTTGGCCAAAGGCAGGCAATCCAGCGTTTGCCAATTCTTTGCTTACATCTTCTATGGTAGCTCCATCAAAGATAGGGGTAGCATACTTCTGTCCCGTTTTTTGCCCGGCCCAGCCCAGCAAGGTTTCATATAGTTGCCCTAGGTTCATTCGAGAAGGCAATCCAAGCGGACTTAGTACAATATCTACAGGTGTTCCATCTGCCAAGAAGGGCATATCTTCTTCACGTACCACCCTAGCGACAATACCTTTGTTACCATGTCGACCTGCCATCTTATCTCCTGCTTGTAACTTACGCTTATTAGCCACATATACTTTGGCGAGCTTGAGAATACCCGTAGGCAGCTCATCTCCTATTTCCAAAGCAAATCTTTCTCTTCTAAAATCACCGATCAAGGAATTTCTAGTAGTATTGTAGTTGCTAACCAAGTTCTGTATCAACTCATTTTTCTTTTTATTGTCGGTCCAATGATCTAGGATGACCTCAGCTATCAAGTTGGTTTCTTCAGGAATGTTATAGTAGCTCTCGTCTCGATAGAGGTTTTTGTTAGGGAATAATTGTTTCTCGAGAATCTCAGCTGTAAAAGCTTTGCCAGGGGCTATCAGTTCATCGCCAAATTGATGGTATACCCCTTTTGTCTTTTCACCCTCTAATAGTTTAGCAAGCTTTCCTACCATGATAGCACGAAGGTCTGTCAGCTGTTTAGCATGTACCCTTTTTAAGGACTCTAATTCTCTCTTCACCCTTGTACGATAGTTCTTATCCATCTTAGGTTTTGAGAAGAGCCTTGATTTTACGACGACACCTTGCATAGAAGGCGGCACTTTGAGGGAGGCATCTTTTACATCTCCTGCTTTATCCCCAAAGATAGCACGTAAGAGTTTTTCTTCTGGGCTAGGATCCGCTTCTCCTTTAGGGGTTATCTTCCCGATGAGTACATCTCCTTCTTTAATAGCGGTGCCTATTGCTACAATACCATTTTTGTCCAAGTTGCTTAAAGCTTCTTCGCTCAAGTTAGGTATCTCGGATGTCAACTCTTCTTCACCCAGCTTGGTGTCTCGTGCTTCTAAGGAAAATTCCTCGATGTGGATAGAGGTAAATAGGTCTTCTCTCACAATGCGTTCGGAGATTACAATAGCATCTTCATAGTTATAGCCTTGCCAAGACATAAAGGCTACTTTTAGGTTTCTTCCTAAGGCTAACTCTCCATTTTGAGTAGCATATCCTTCGCATAGGATTTGTCCTTGTTTAACACGATCCCCTTTGATTACAATAGGCTTGAAATTCATACAAGTACCCTGATTGGTACCCTTCATTTTAATCAATGGATATACCCTCGAAACGTGCTCAAAAGATACGAGTTTTTCATCTTCTGTTAGGTCATAGTTGATCACAATCTTATTCGCATCCACATATTCGATCACCCCATCTTTTTCAGCTCGTATCAATCCCCTAAAATCTTGTGCAATACGATGTTCTATTCCCGTACCCACAATAGGAGCTTCGGGTTGTACAAGGGGCACGGATTGCCGTTGCATGTTAGATCCCATGAGGGCACGGCTAGCATCATTGTGTTCTAGGAATGGAATCAGCGAAGCAGATATGGAAACAATCTGGTTGGGTGCTATGTCCATATAGGAGATATTATCCGGACTGACGATAGGGAAATCTCCTGCATAACGGGTTTTGATCAGCTTCTCTACAAAATGTCCTTTCCCATCTAACTTAGAACTCGCCTGTGCTATTTTTACTTTGTCTTCTTCTTCGGCAGAGAGGTATTGAATATTTTCTTTTTTCAAGTCTACTATACCATCTTTAACCCTTCTATAAGGGGTTACGATGAATCCCATGTCGTTCATCCGCGCATGTACAGATAAAGAAGATATCAAACCGATATTAGGACCTTCAGGTGTTTCAACTGTACAAAGTCGACCATAGTGGGTATAATGGATGTCCCTGATCTCAAAGCCTGCCCGCTCCCTAGAAAGTCCACCTGGACCTAAAGCAGAAATTCTTCGTTTATGGGTCACCTCTGCTAGGGGGTTCACTTGGTCCATGAACTGAGAAAGTGGGTTGGTACCAAAGAAAGTGTTGATCACAGAAGCCAATGTCCTCGCATTTACTAGGTCGCTTGGCTTAAAATCTTCATTATCCCTTACGTTCATGCGCTCACGTATTGTCCGAGCCATCCTGGACAAGCCCAATTCAAACTGACCGTATAGCTGCTCACCTACGCTACGCAATCTTCTGTTGCTCAAGTGATCTATATCGTCCACTGTTGCCTTGGAGTTGATCAGCCCTAGCAAATACTTAACGATCTGTAAGATATCTTCTTTGGTTAGCACACTCACATCCATGGGGATGTTCAGCCCTAGCTTGTTATTGATCTTATGACGACCTACCTCGCCTAGGCTATATCTTTTGGTGCTAAAGAACAAGCTTTGTATAGCTTCACGTGCAGTTTGTTCATCAGGAGGTTCCGCGCTACGAAGTTGTCGATAGATCTGCTCAACAGCTTCTTTTTCTGAATTGGCGTTGTCCTTATGCAAGGTATTATAGACGATCTCGTAGTCAGCAATGTTAATATCCTCTCGGTAAAGCACAATAGAAGTAGATCCTGCTTGTAGGATTTGTTCAATAGCTGCTTCATCTACAATAGAGTTTCGTTCCAAGACCACTTCATTCCGGTCTAGTGTAATAACTTCTCCTGTATCTTCATCGATAAAGTCTTCGGTCCAAGAACGCAATATACGTGCTGCTAGTTTCCTGCCGATCTTTTGTTTGAGATTGGTTTTAGTAGCTTTTACCTCTTCGGACAATTCAAAGATGTCTAAGATGTCTTTATCGGTACTATAGCCAATAGCTCTAAGGAGGGTGGTGATGGGGAATTTTTTCTTGCGATCTATATAGGCATACATAACGTTATTAACGTCCGTAGCAAACTCCATCCACGCACCTTTGAAGGGGATGATACGAGCAGAATAAAGCTTGGCACCACTCACGTGTTTGCTTTGTGCAAAGAACACACCTGGTGATTTATGGATTTGAGAAACGACCACGCGTTCAGCTCCATTGATGATGAAAGAGCCTTGGGGGGTCATATAGGGGATATTACCTAAGAAAACCTCCTGTTCAATGGTTTCAAATTCTTCATCTTCATTGTCGTTGCGCAACAATCGTAACTTAGCTTTCAGTGGCACAGAATAAGTTACTCCCCTATCTACACATTCTCTAGCGCCATATTTAGGTGCATCCAATGTATAGTCAATAAATTCCAACACATAATTCCCTCTAGAATCCTCTATAGGGAAGTATTCCCTAAACACTTTGTGTAAACCTTCATTGGCTCTTTTTTCGGGTGGGGTTCCTAGTTGGAAAAAATCATTAAACGACTTAAGCTGTATTTCAAGGAAGTCCGGATAGTCAGCAATATTTTGGGTAGAAGCAAAGCTGATTCTTGAACTCTTCATTTTATTCTTTTCTGTCAAAGCTATAGAAATTAAAATTTGTGTATGACTGATTTACCGCATCAAGGACATGCTGAACGATGCCACATCATTAGACTTCTTCTATACCCGTCGCCTTTTGCCCCCTGGATGTGTCAGAAAACAAAATACTAGGTTTTAGAAGAAGCCTATTCTTCATACTCCCCTCGGCTATGCCGACACTTAGCATAGTTGTCATATGCGCTGCTTAGCACAGCGGAGCAAGGATAGAGCAGTGCTAGGAGTTTTTCCTGACACTCTTTCTTATACTTACTTAGCACAGCTAAGTCCGATATGCTTCACTCGGCTGTGCCGAGTGACTGGTAGAAATACTCTTTCATTGTATATAGTTGAAGGGCATATGAAGACATATAACCCAAACAACTAACTGAAGCTTCATGCGTAAAGCCAGGGGTACTGGCTTTACGGGGTAGCAATATTTCTATTGATCAGAAAGTTACTTGAGTTCTACCTCAGCACCTGCTTCTTCTAGTTTGCTTTTCATAGATTCCGCATCGGCTTTAGCTACACCTTCTTTAAGAGTCTTAGGGGCTGCATCAACAAGGTCTTTTGCTTCTTTGATACCAAGTCCTGTTAGCTCTTTCAGCACCTTCACTACACCTAGTTTAGAAGCACCAGGTGACTTCAAAACCACATCATAGTGCGTTTTTTCAGCTGCTGCAGCGGGCCCACTAGCTGCTCCTTGTGCTCCTGCTACCATTACAGGGGCTGCTGCGGCAGGCTCAATACCATGCTCTTCTTTTAGTATAGCTGCTAATTCATTCACCTCTTTTATCGATAAATTAACAAGCTGTTCTGCGAATTTTTTTAAATCTGACATGTTACTCAAGTTTAGTTATTAAATAATCAAAATATGTAACTACCAACACCGCCCTTCCAAAAGTACTTTCAAGAGATCATAAAATAAGCTCTCGATGTATCTAGATTATCACCGCACCCCTCATGTCCACACAGTGATGAGCCCTTCGGGGTTCCCGCTTACCATGTGCCCGTTTCCAATTAAAGGTTGTGGACGGAGATGACGTTGGTAGTTATTAAAATATAGCCTAGCTACTCCTTCCTATCACCCAAAGTTTTTATAATTCCTACTAGCTGGCTCTTACTACTCTGTAAAGCTGATAATACATTGGACATGGGTGATTTGAGCAAGGTAATAATCTCTCCAATCAATACTTGTTTGGACTTCAGCTTGCTTAAAGCTTCTAGTTTGTCATCTCCAACGAATAGTTCTCCCTCTATGTAAGCTCCTTTCAGAATAGGTCGATCTAAACTCTTTTGCTGCCTAAATTCTGCAACAAGCTTAGCAGGTACACTAGCATTCTCATTGATAAATAGAATACCAGTAAACCCTTTCAATACCTCATTTTTTAATGATTCGTAAACATTGTTCATATGAGGCAGGTCATCTAAAGCCTTTAATACCAACGTATTCTTAGCGACTTTATAAGTGATGCCTGCCTGATAGCAGTTTCTTCTAAATTGGTCAGTAGCTGATACAGAAAGTTTCGTGGCATCTACTATATAAAAGCAATCATGGCTTTTAAACTGATCTGCCAAATATTTTATAACGACGGACTTTTCTTGACGATTCATTTTTTAGGATGCAAAATTAGTATTTATATCTATATCAACTCCCTTGCTCATGGTACTAGCAACGCTAATACTCTTAAAATAGCTACCTTTAGCAGAAGATGGCTTGGCTTTCGCCAATGCACTTAATAATTCGTTGGCATTATCCCTGAGTGCTTCTTTGCTAAAGGAAACTCTACCAATACTAGCATGAACTACCCCGTATTTATCTACTTTATATTCGATTTTACCAGACTTGATAGCCTGAACTGCTTGGGCGATCTGTGTAGTCACAGTCCCTGTTTTAGGGTTAGGCATTAACCCACGAGGGCCTAACACTTTCCCTAGTTTCCCTACCTTTACCATCACCTCAGGCATGGTAATGATGACATCTATATCGGTCCAACCTTCTTCTATTTTCTTGAGGTAATCATCTAACCCCACATAGTCAGCGCCTGCTTCTTTGGCTTCGTTTTCTTTTTCAGGAGTACACAGGACTAGGATTCTTTTTACTTTTCCTGTACCATGAGGAAGCACTATGGTACCTCGCACCATCTGATCAGCCTTCTTAGGGTCTACGCCTAAATGAACCGCCATATCTACAGAAGCATCAAACTTCGTATAGGTAATATTTTTCACCATCTCTACGGCATCCTCCAGTTTATAACTCTTTTGGAAGTCATATCGACCAGCTAATGCTTTTTGATTTTTAGTTAGTTGAGCCATTCGACTAGCTTTTATTTATTTTTAGTTGATCTATTATTTTTAGTTGATCTATTCTTGTATAGTCACGCCCATACTACGAGCCGTACCTGCTATCATCTTCATAGCGGACTCTAGTTTAGTGGTGTTTAAGTCTTCCATTTTGGAGGCAGCAATTTCTTTAACTGCAGCCCACGTCAATACGCCAATTTTATTTCTATTGGGCTCTGAAGAGCCTTTGGATATGCTTGCTTTTTGCAAGATAGCAGCAGCAGCAGGCGTAGTTTTAATAACAAAATCCAAGGTCTTATCTTCATAGATGGTGATCAGCACAGGAAGCACCTGACCTAGTTTGTCTTGTGTCTTAGCATTGAACTGCTTACAAAACTCCATCATGTGTTGGCTCAACCCCTTACTACCTAGTGCAGGAGCAATAGGAGGAGCTGGCTTGGCGTCTCCGCCTTTAATTTGTAGTTTTAGATAACCTACGATTGCCTTACTCATATTTTATTTACATTTTAAGTATCAGGAAGTCATCTTGATACTACTATTTAGGGTGATTGGAATTAGTTCCTATCACTACTGTCAAGCTTCAATTACATTACTTTTTCTACCTGTGCGTATGTAAGCTCTATAGGTGTATTTCTTTCAAAGATTTTAACAATAACGTTAAGTTTCTTACGTTCTTCAAAAATCTCTTGAATAGTGCCTGAAAAACCAGAAAAAGGCCCATCCGTTATCTTGACAGTCTCTCCTATCATAAATGGTTTATCGAGATCATTCGCTGATTCTCCCACTTCATTTACTTTACCTAAGATCTTGTTAATCTCCTTTTCTCGTAGTGGAACTGGCTGGCTAGACGACCCCCAGCCCCTAACACCTAAGAAACCCATCGCATTGGGGATTTCTTTAATTAAATGCAACACACGACCATCAGACAAATTTGCATGTAAAATGATATAACCTGGAAAAAAATTACGTTCTCTTGTTTGCCGTTTACCCGCCCGCATCTCATAAATCTTCTCGGAAGGTATCAGCACTTGACTGACATACTCCTTTAGTTTTCTCCGCTCGAGCTCAGAATCAAGATGGTATTTCACTATCTTTTCTTGTCCGCTAACCACCTTCAAAACATACCATTTTTGATCACTTTTCATAACCTTGCCCTAAAATGTGTTATAAAACCAACTTACAGTATTACGAAAGGCCAGGTCTATCATGCCTACAACCACAGCAAAAATAGCTGAAGCTACGAGCACTAAAACAGAACTATCTTGCAATGATTTATAAGAAGGCCAGGTAACTTTATATTTTACCTCTTCTATACAGTCAACAATAAATGTCTTTATTTTATTCATCATATTTTGCACGGGTGGAGAGAGTCGAACTCCCAGCCAATGGTTTTGGAGACCACTACTCTGCCAATTGAGCTACACCCGTATGCCTATCCTTATGGGTTGATAACCTACAAGATACCGTATAGTCAACAACGAGCGTAGTATCTACATCAATAACGTATGGATGTTCTTACTCTAGGATTTCAATGATTTGTCCTGCTCCTACTGTTCTACCGCCTTCTCGTATAGCAAATCGCAAACCTTTTTCCATCGCTATTTCATTGATAAGCTCTACTTCTAAAGCGATATTATCACCAGGCATCACCATTTCTACGTTTGCTGGAAGTTTAACCTCACCAGTCACATCTGTTGTTCTGAAATAAAACTGAGGTCTATACTTATTAAAGAAAGGTGTATGTCTTCCTCCTTCTTCCTTAGAAAGAACATATACTTCAGCCTTAAAGTTACGATGAGGTTTTACAGAACCTGGTTTACAGATCACCATTCCTCTATGTATTTTATCTTTCTCGATGCCACGTAGCAAAAGTCCTGCATTATCCCCAGCTTCTCCTCGTGTAAGCTCTTTTTTAAACATCTCTACACCTGTTACGGTAGAAGTTAAGTTTTTAGCTCCCATACCAATAATCTCCACAGAATCACCCACTTTAATTACACCTCTTTCTATTCTACCTGTAGCTACTGTACCACGACCAGTGATCGTCATGGAATCTTCTACCGGCATCAAGAAATCTTTATCTACTGCCCGTACAGGTAGTTGAATATATTCATCCACTTTATCCATCAGTTCTTCTACTTTAGCTTCCCATTCAGGTTCACCATTAAGCGCACCAAGTGCTGAACCTCGGATAACAGGTATCTTATCTCCGTCAAACTTATAAGCTTTTAAAAGATCTCTTACCTCTTCTTCTACTAGGTCTACTAATTCGGGATCATCAACCGCGTCTACTTTGTTTAAGAATACAACGATATTAGGAACCCCTACTTGGGAAGCAAGCAAAATATGTTCTCTTGTTTGTGGCATAGGCCCATCTGTAGCAGCTACTACTAGGATAGCACCATCCATTTGGGCAGCACCAGTGATCATGTTCTTAACATAGTCGGCGTGACCTGGACAGTCTACGTGTGCATAGTGTCTTAACTTAGTTGAGTATTCTACGTGGGCTGTATTAATAGTAATGCCCCTTTCCCTTTCTTCAGGAGCAGCGTCGATAGATGCGAAGTCACGTACTTGTGCTAATCCTTTTTTAGATAAAACCTTGGTAATAGCAGCCGTTAAAGTTGTCTTACCGTGGTCAACGTGTCCAATGGTACCTATATTAACGTGCGGTTTGGAACGATCGTAAATTTCTTTTGCCATGATTGAAAAGTGCTTTTAAAAATTTTGGAAACAAATATAAAAAAATAATTCTACTTAACCTATACCTTACCTCATTTTCTTAGCAGTGTTTCAGTCTATATCCTACTGGTAATTTACTGAGCCAATGACGGGACTTGAAC
>CAZZEE010000008.1:0-19097 GCA_964652695.1 uncultured Cytophagales bacterium | reverse complement strand
TGAAATCTTGTAAACTCATTTTTGCAAAAATTAACTTTCAACAGACCCATAAGGGATGGGGCACAAGCCAGGAGGCTTGCGCCATTTATAGGGATAGTGTCTCCGTAGGATTTTTTAATCGATAAGGGGTGGGGCACAAGCCAGGAGGCTTGCGCCATTTATAGGGGAAACCAAAATACTAAGTGTTGAAAGAGCGTCAGCACCTTGAAATTTGGAAGAAATTATCCAAAAATGCAATCGTTATTTGGTATTTATTCACATAGCTTACATGTGAAGTGAGCAGACTTCTAGATTTAATTAATTTCTTATGCGTGGAAGCAATCTATTTGAAGCAGTTGCATTAACTTTACTTGCTCCTGCTTAAAGGTTGAGAGGCTAGCTGCTTAATTCTTTAAAAATTGATTATCATGACCAACAATACACACATTAGAAACCTTGCCATCATTGCACACGTGGACCATGGCAAGACAACTCTCATAGACAACATACTCAAACAAAGCAACACCTTTCGGGAAAACCAGCAAGTGGAAGAAAGGATTATGGATTCCAACGATTTGGAGAAAGAACGTGGTATTACCATCTTAGCCAAATGCACCTCAGTCTATTACAAAGACTATAAATTTAATATCATCGATACCCCCGGCCACGCAGACTTTGGCGGAGAGGTAGAACGTGTACTCTCTATGGTAGAGGGTGTTGTACTCCTTGTAGATGCTTCTGAAGGGGCTATGCCGCAAACGAAGTTTGTACTCAGTAAAGCACTCAAGCTGGGACTTCGGCCCATCGTGGTCATCAATAAAGTAGACAGGTCAGATAGCCGCATTGAAGAAGTATTAAATGAAGTATTTGAGCTCTTTGCTGCCTTAGATGCTACCGAAGAACAATTGGATTTTCCGGTATTGTATGCCGTAGGGCGAGAAGGATGGGCCGTAACGGATTTAAGTCACCCACATGTTAACTTAGACCCCTTATTTAACCTCATCCTCGATCATATACCTTCTCCACAAGTGGATATGACAGCACCTTTTTCTATGTTGGCAACAATCCTATCTTCCGACCCTTATGTGGGGAAAATCCTCATCGGCAAAGTTTATAGCGGTATTGCCAAAATAAATACCCCTGTAAAAGCTATCAACCTACAAGGTGAAGTATTAGAGACTACCAAGCTGACGAAACTCTTTGGCTTCAAGGGTCTAGAACGTATTCTATTAACTGATATAGCTGCAGGCGATATCGTTGCCATTGCAGGTGTTGAAAAAGCTTCTGTAGCTGATACTATTTGTGATTTGTCTGTTACCACCCCTATTCAATCTACACCTATCGACCCGCCTACGATGGCTGTTAATATTGGAGTCAATGACTCTCCTTTAGCTGGACAAGAAGGGTCCAAAGTTACTTCTCGTACGATTTGGGATAGATTGAAAAAAGAAGCCGAGACCAATGTGGCTATTACCTTACAAGTAGATCCGCAGGGAGAAAGCTTTGAAGTAGGAGGGAGGGGCGAGCTGCAATTAGGTGTACTCATTGAGACCATGCGGCGTGAAGGATTTGAGTTATCTGTCTCTCGTCCAAGGGTATTATTTAAGCGAGATGAGGCTGGAAAACTTTTAGAACCCATTGAAGAGGTAGTTATTGATGTGGATGAAGCCTATAGTGGAGTAGTTGTAGAAAGGCTATCTAAAAGAAAGGGAGAGATGAAGGATATGCGTCCATCTGGGGGTAATAAACTACGAATGATTTTCTATGTACCTTCCAGAGGTCTTATTGGCTATCAAACTGAATTTAGGAATGATACACGAGGTACAGGGGTTTTGAGTAGGGTCTTTTATGCTTATCAGCCTTATAAAGGGGAGATCGAGCAAAGAAGAAATGGCATGATGGTCTCTAACTGCGATGGGGAAACGACCACCTATGCAATGTTTAACCTAGAGGAACGAGGTATATTGTTTATTCCTACTAGGACCAAGGTGTATGAAGGAATGATCATTGGAGAGCATAACCGAGACAATGACCTAGACGTCAACCCAGTACGTGGTAAGAAGCTAACTAACATGCGTGCTTCATCTAGTGACAAGGCGCTTATCTTAAGTCCTCATAAGGAGTTAACGCTAGAAGAAACGATCTCTTATATTGGTGATGATGAGTTGGTGGAAGTAACCCCACAAAGTGTACGGCTTAGGAAGAAAGGGCTTTTACCGCATGAACGGAAAAAAGCTGCTCATAAAGAAGCTATATAGTTAGGCCGTGCCCCTAAACTTTCAATTACGCAACTAACACGCACGTATCATGCCTGCGAAGCCAGGATAGAGGAGTGTATAAAAAGGTTTCGAAAGAAGTTTATCATTCAACTAAAAGATAAAGCCCTATTTTTAAATTATAGAACTTTGACTAACTTTACGAGATTCATCGTTGCCTCTGTGTAGTTTGGACAGCTAAAAAAAATCAATTGTATTGTGCATTCATTGCAAGAGTTGGTCATACAAGTTCCGAGGGCTGATATAGCTACTAGCCAAGTGACTTGTCAGCTAGGTAGTGATTTTTTTAGTTTATTTGAAGGCAGCCTATTACATAAGAGCAATTTTATTGTAAATATATATCTGGATAAAACCCCACGGCACGTCCAGTTACGTTTTTTGATTCAGGGCGAGGTGGAGTTGAGTTGTGATAGAACCGGAGAATTGTTTAACTATCCCCTGCATATTGAGCGGGCAGTACAGTTTAAACTAGGAGAGGAGTACCAAGAATTGGGTCTAGATATGTATATGATTGAGCGAGGAGCTCCTTATATAGAAGTAGCGCAACATATTTATGATTTTGTAAATATAGCTATACCTATGAAGCGACTTCATCCTCGATTTGGTGAAGATTAGCACGTTAAGAGAACAGGAATTCGTCATTGCGAGGCCCTTTTAGGGCCGAAGCAACCCGAAGAGTCGTGGCTGTCACTGCGAGCCACAAAGTGGCGTGGTAGTCCATAATTCCAATATTTGTCACTCGGCACAGCCGAGCGATTGCTTTACGTTGGAGTGTCAGGAATTCTTCATTGCGAGCCCCGAAAGGGGCGTGGCAAAATTCCTGACACTACTAAAAGGCGAATAAGTTTAACCATTATATGAAGAATTAATTATGCCACACCCCAAGCGAAGACATTCATCAACCAGAAGAGACAAAAGAAGAACCCACGACAAAGCACCGATGCCTCAATTGGCAGTATGCCCTACTACAGGCGAGTTGCATTTGCCTCATAGAGCCTTTTGGCATGAAGGCAAACTATATTACCAAGGTAAGGTAGTGATGGAGCGTAGCGCCAGCTAGCATTTACTTGATATATGATGCCAGTGTGGAACCGTATCTCCAGCATAGCTGAAGTTGAGCAGTTTATCTCTCAAGAAGCTATTAACAATAAGCAGTTGCTGGTCATATTTGATATGGACCTCACGCTGACTATGCCACGGTTACCAGCTTTTATTTATTTAACTATCCCTTCCTATCGGGATAAGCTGCAACACCTCTTAGCTCCCTTATCAGAAGTAGATAAACGTAAGGTGCTTACGTTAGGCTTGCAGGTCAGTGAACAGCGACTTGTGGAACAAGACGCGCCTACCATCATACAAAATATCCAAGCACGCCACATTAAGACGATCGTTTTAACAGCTAGCCTTACAGGTCAGGTGAATGACGAGGCGCCGATGGAATTGCAGCGTTTTCAGAAGTTGCATGACCTAGGGATTACACTAGAGCGTAGCTATCCACAACAAAATATTACATTGGATGATTTACCTTCCTATAATGCCAATTGTCCTGTATATTATCGGGGTATATTATGTGCCAATGGCGCTCCAGGAACCAATATCAAAGGACCTGTGCTAGTCTCTTTCTTACAGCACGCCAACTATAAACCTACAGAAATCATCATGGTCGATGATAAGGTAGAGCATCTCAATAATGTATATCAGTCTCTTTCAGAACTAGATCCCCACACCCGATTCATAGGACTAGAATACATAGGCGCTCAAGCGCACATGCCACAGCAAATTAGTGAGGACGCCTTTATGGCTTATTGGCAAGCTTTAACCGATCAAGTGTTAAATAAAAATTAAGAAACAATGTCGCAATCAGGATTAAAAATATTGCGTTCGATAACACCTGCAGCTATTATGGGTGTGCATGGTTATGTACCTGATTACATACTGACTAATGATGAATTAGCAAAAATGGTGGATACAAATGATGAGTGGATTACTACCAGGACTGGGATCAAAACAAGGCACATTCTTAAGGGTCCTGTAGCAGGAACTTCCGCATTGGCTATCCCAGCTGTACAAGGGTTATTAGAAAAGACCAATACAGACCCTCAGGAGATAGATTTGTTGATCTGTGCTACCATTACGCCAGATATGATCACCCCCGCTACTGCCAATTTAGTTGCGCATGCCGTGGGAGCTACCAATGCCTTTAGTTATGATCTACAAGCTGCCTGTTCTGGATTCTTGTATGCCCTGATAACGGCATCCCAGTTCGTTGAAAGCGGTAACTATAAGAAAGTGGTGGTAGTAGGAGCAGATAAAATGTCGAGCATTGCAGATTATGAAGATAGGTCCACCTGTATCCTCTTTGGAGATGGTGCTGGGGCTGTGTTACTAGAGCCCAGTGATCATCCAGAAACGGGTATTATCAATAGCATATTACGGGGAGATGGTGTCGGAGAACAGTATTTGCATATCAAGGCAGGTGGTAGTCGTAAGCCTGCTTCTTCACAAACACTTGCTGCCAAGGAGCATTATATCTACCAAGAGGGTAAAATTGTCTATAGATATGCTATAGAAAAGATGACCGAAGTGGTCTTAGCAATTATGGAGAGGAATCAACTTCAGCGAGAGGATATTAAGTTCTTAGTGCCTCATCAGGCTAATAAGCGCATCTTAGAGGCTGTAGCGCAGCGTATTGGATTCTCAGAAGACCAAGTGATGCTTACCATTCAGGAATTTGGTAATACCACAGATGCTACCATACCACTTTGTCTATGGCGTTATGAGTCGCAGCTCAAGAAGGGAGATAAATTAATTATCACTACTTTCGGGGGGGGATTTACATGGGGAGCTGCTTACCTTACCTGGGCCTACGATTGAGTGTCAGGAGTCGTCACTGCGAGCCAAAGGCGCGGCAGTCCTGAAACCACGTGCAAACAAGTAAAACAGTGTTTATTCTTACATATTAACGGCTGAACTGTCATCCCCGCAAAGGCGGAGATCCAGAAAGTGAGGGTGGGTGCTGAGGACTAGTTTTAGCATACTAGCCAAGTACCTTTTAACCTCCCAGTATATATTCAACATTAAATTATGGCTACTACGAGTGATTTTAGAAATGGTCTCAATATTGAATTTAACAATGACCTATATACGATCGTCGAATTTCAACATGTCAAACCAGGGAAAGGAGGTGCTTTTGTACGGACAAAACTTAAAAACCTCAAGACTGGTAAGGTGATTGACAATACTTTTACAGCCGGTGTTAAGATAACTACGGCACGTATTGAAAAGAAGACCTATCAATTTTTGTATAAAGATGCAGGGGGGTATCATCTCATGGATAATACAACCTTTGAACAACTAGACTTAGAAGAGGGAACAATAGAAAACTCATTGTTAATGAAGGAAGGACAAGAAATAGACGTTTTATTTCACCAAGAGACAGGTAATTTAGTGGGAACGGAGTTGCCTCCTTTTGTAGAACTGCAGGTGACTTATACGGAGCCTGGCTTAAAAGGGGATACTGCTACGAGGGCACTCAAGCCTGCTACTTTAGAGACAGGACTTCAAATTCAAGTACCTTTATTTATTGACAATGGAGAGAAGATCAAAATAGATACCCGCACCGTTTCTTACGTAGAGCGTGCTAAATAAGAACCACCACTATGAAACTCAAAGAAATAGAAGAACTCATTAGTTTTATTGCCCAATTGGGTTTAGAGGAAGTCAATATAGAAACTGAAGAGCTCAAGCTAAGTATTAAAAAGAATGCTCCTATGGTGCAGCAGGCGATTGTTAGTCGACCCGTTGTGTTACCAGAAGTGAACTTCAGCATGCCTGCTGCAATGGCGCCAGCAGCAAGCAGCTCTGGGAGTCCAGCTTTTGTAGCCCTAGAGCCCAAGTCCAATGGAAGCGAAGTAGTTATTAAATCCCCCATGATTGGTACTTTCTATCGTTCTGGTGGTAAAGATAAGCCTCCTTTTGTGTCAGTGGGAGATGAGGTGAAAGCTGGGCAGGCCGTGTGTATTATAGAAGCTATGAAGCTCTTTAATGAAATAGAAGCAGAAGTGTCGGGTAAGATCACTAAGATTCTAGTGGATGATGCCTCACCAGTAGAATATGACCAGCGTTTGTTTATCATTGAACCGTCCTAACCTATAATTGGCGCGGAAGTTACTTCCGTGCCAATATGACAAGCCCATGTATCACACTAGGTAACTTCTTAATTTACCAACTTAACAAAACCTACCCAACGTGTTTAAAAAAATATTGATTGCCAATCGAGGTGAGATAGCCTTACGCGTTATTCGGGCTTGTAAAGAACTTGGCATCTCCACCGTAGCCATCTATTCTACAGCGGACAAAGAAAGCTTACATGTCAGCTTTGCTGACGAAGCAGTTTGCATTGGACCACCTGCTAGTAAACAGTCTTATTTGAACATCCCTCATATTATTGCTGCAGCTGAAGTGACCAATGCCCAAGCGATCCATCCAGGCTATGGGTTCCTCTCAGAGAACACTTCCTTTGCTCGGGTTTGTCAAGAACATGGCATCAAATTTATAGGCCCTTCTCCAGAAGCCATCAGCAAGATGGGTGATAAGGCTACTGCGAAAGAAACCATGCAAAAAGCTGGAGTTCCTACCATTCCTGGATCAGATTGGTTACTTTCTTCTGTAGAGCAGGGGATTGTATTGGCGCAAGAGGTAGGATTTCCTATTATCTTAAAGGCTACAGCGGGTGGAGGGGGCAAAGGGATGAAGGTGGTACATCAGGCAAGTGATTTTGCTAAAGCATGGGAGGAGGCTAGGCGCGAAGCACAAGCTGCTTTTAATAACGATGGGCTGTACTTAGAAAAGTATATTGAACAACCTCGGCATATCGAAATACAGCTGATGGCTGATCAACATGGAAAGGTGATTCACCTATCTGAGCGAGATTGTTCCATACAACGTAGGCATCAAAAGCTGGTAGAGGAGACCCCTTCTCCGATTGTCAGTGATACTTTGCGGGAACAAATGGGGCAAGCTGCTATTAAAGGGGTTGCTTCTATTGGCTACGAAGGCGTAGGTACTGTAGAGTTCCTGGTAGATAAGCATGGGAAGTTCTATTTTATGGAGATGAATACCCGTATTCAAGTAGAGCATCCTATTACAGAAGAAGTGACGAGCGTAGACCTGATTAAGGAGCAGATTAAAATAGCTGCTGGTGAGCCTATTACCCATGGCAACTATTACCCACAAGGACATGCTATTGAATGCCGAATCAATGCCGAGGATCCTTTCAAAGACTTCCGACCTAGCCCTGGTACCATTACCAACCTGCATTTACCAGGTGGACTCGGCATTCGGGTGGATTCTCATATTTATTCAGGCTATACCGTACCCCCTTATTATGATTCCATGATTGCCAAGCTAATCGCCCGGGGTAAAGATCGAGAAGAAGCGATTGTGCGGATGAAAAGGGCGTTGGAAGAGTTCGTGATAGAAGGTATTAAGACTACGATCCCTTTCCATCTTCAGTTGATGGATGATAAGAACTTTAGAGCTGGTAAATTTAATACTGCTTTCTTGGAGACTTTTAAGCTGGTCGAAACAAAGGAATAGGGTATTTGTTAATTTAATATAGGATCTAACAATTGCGTCACTCATTATGGTATACCACTGTTGTGTCATCCCTGTCCCTGTTTAGGCCAGGGATAAACTCCGGCAGGGATCCAAAAAAAATAGAATTCTATCCACAAGGGAGGATACCTTTATTAAAATCCGAATTTGTTACTTGCTTGATTATTGTAAATTCTATGATTTACTCTTTCAAAAAACATTTTGCTATTTGTATGATATTATCAGTCATATTGGCTGTTGGTTCGTGTACCTGTGATCCTGGTAAACCAGCTGGTCCCGATGAATCAGCAGGAGACCCACCTTATAAAACCATTACGATATTACTTTGTACAGCGAATGTGGAAGGGTTTGTAGATGTTCAATTCGGGAAAAATGGTATTACTGATCATAAATCCGATAAATTTCGTAACACTGCTGACGTCTTAAAGCCTTTGTTTGACTTACGGCAAGAGACAACAGACGACCTGGTGTTGATAGGATTACAGGAAGTTCCTACAACGAAGAAGAATGAGAAGAAAGGTATAATGTATGAGATTAATGGGATTGAAGAGATTAAGAAATCTTTTCCACCATCTGGGGGGTATGAGGTATATGATCATAGAGGGGCAGGCGCAAACTGGGCTAATACCTTGGTTATATATAATAAACTCCAACTAAAGCTAGATGAAAAGGGCATTGACTTGCCTGATCCTAATGAAGAATTACGAAAAAAAAACCTTCCAACAGTGGGGCGCCGTTATGCCAATATTCTTTACTTCCCAGCAATAAACCTGAGAGTTGCTAATACGCATATTCTAGGAGGAAGGTTTGATGATGCAAGGTGGCAATTATACCCCAACATTCGTACTGAGCAAATCAAGGCTATTTTAACCCACAACCCTACTATTGTGATGGGGGATTTTAATGCAGGTAATCAACCTATCTTGAACTCCTCAAATAGTAAAAAAAAGTATCTGTATGGGTTGCATGTTGAGTTAGCACAAAAAGGCTACATTCCTCTACTTACCAAGCAAGAAATAGGGCCTACAAGTTGGGGCGGGGGCATGATAGATTGGATATATACTACCAAAAAGCTTACCCAGGAAAAGGGATATACGGTAGTTAATTGGGGAGTTATCAAGGCCATCGACCAAAAGTTATCAGATCATAATTTTCCATGGATAAGGATACGTATCAAGGATCCTCGTTAATAACTTATCACCTAACTTGTATTTATCCCCTGCAACCACTAATTTCATGGTCATGCTTTTTAAGGAGTTCAAGGTAGCGCATGAGGGAGTAAGTGAGTGTCGTGAATATTCTACCGCTTGTCTGGCTTGCCACGGCCCCTCTGGGGCTTGCAATGACGACTTACTAAGTAGGTGGAGTTAGGATTCCGACACCACATCTGACAAAATGAATACCACTTAAACGGGATGTAGCGTAGACCGGTCATCGCGCCTGCTTTGGGAGCAGGAGGTCGCAGGTTCGAATCCTGCCATCCCGACCAGCGGTTTCAGGAGCTCACTCCTGAAACCTCTTGGGCGGTCGTTTGGTTGCAAGTTACCCTGCCCCTATGGAGCTTGGGTCAAATTTTCTTGATAGCATAAGGGTTAATCTTTTTTGTATATTCCCCTTTTCTGCATGGGTTACTAAAGAATCACAATACTCCTATGTGTAACAAGCTATTTCAGTAGCTACAATAAGCACCAGTTCTTAATGCTTACTACTTGCTTTTACTGTTATTTCTTCGGCGGCCCACTTGTAAAACACCTGTCTATCTGAATGAGTTTTCTTTAATGTTGTATCTGCTGTTTTTACTTCTTCTTCATTTTGCGTAGCGAGCATAGTAGCAAGTTGATCGGCTGTATGACCATTTCGATTTTTAATGGTTAGTTTTATTTTACCGTTCTGTAACAATAATTCCAATATTTCTTTTCTGGTGCTAATATCATTGGTGGGCTTACCATTAAGTATAAACGGGACTTCCAACAAATAATGTAGTGGTGTACCGTGGGTAGAGCTGTTGACATTGATGAGATCACCATTTTTGAGAAGTAAAGCTTGCACTGTATCTTTAGAAGCCGTAGCTACTGCTGCATGGAGCAATGTGCGATCTTTGTCAGTTGCCTTATAATCTATATTGACTCGCGTAAGTAAAAATGAAACTACCTTATTTTTCTTTTTTTCAATTGCTTGGAATACTACAGGATGGATATCTTTTTGGGCCGTTTTACCTTTAGCGCGCGATATCAAGAAGTTTAAAATTTTTATTTGTGTGTCTTCATCGGTTCCTTCATCAAGCGCCAGTAATAGGAAATCTGGATCCTCTAGTTGGGTTCCTTTTGCCAATTGCGACATGGCATCTTTGAGCTGTTCATTCTTGATGTTCTTAATCAGCGTTTCTTCATCTGGCCTTAGTGTTGTAGATTTGCCGGATTGACTAGTCTTGCCGCAGTTAAATAGGAACAAACTTAAAAATAATAATAATATGGACTGTGGGAGCGTATATTTTTTCATTGTAAAAGAAATTTATAATGTTATTTATTTAACAGTTGTACGACTTCGCTACTAATAATCTACAATAAAATTCGCTTAGTTGCAAGCTGTGCTGGGTTGTTGAGAGACTGCATGAGGTTGCTTGTAGCTCACCAGTAGCGAAGATATAATCGGATGGACTGAGATAGTTTATCCAAAGTCCTTTCCCTTGCTATCCTATCGTGGATGGCTTCATCAGCACCCCTACATCATCATCACATTCATCAACCCGTGGGAAGCCCCTAATAAAAAGCCTGGAATGATGTCTATCAATAAGTGCTGTTTGGTGAGGAGACAAGATATAGCAACCACCAAGGGGAATACAATCGATAAAACAGGATAATAAGGATACGTGATACATGCTAGAAAGACAGCAAAAGCGCAGTGCATAGAGGGGCAGGCATTATCTTCTGAGTCATGGGTATGCACCAGATCCATGATAAACTTAGTTAGTCTATCTGTTTTGACACTTCTAATTTGTTCTCTGAACTCCTTTTTAATTCCTGTAGGGAAATAAACAAACCAAAAGCTGCTGTGCATCAGCATGATCCACGAATGCATGGCTGTACTATTAAGGTTCTTTAAGCAAAGGATAGCTATACTAAAGAATACATAATACAAAGGTGAATAAATCCAGAATAGTTCAGGAACGGCAGGAAGCCATTCATCCAAAGAGGTAGGAGTCAGGTACTTTTTCTTATGTACATGGTGATTTTTTTGAGGCCAGAAATACATTTGGTATCCACCCAGTACCAGCATATTTTTGACCGTAACCATGGCGATGATGCTGTATATTCCATCAAGACCTTCCATGTTGCATACGACCAGCTTATAGTCTATTAATAATTTGAAGATGACTGATTCTACCAGCGAAGCAATATTGAGCCAAAGGATGGTTCTATAATTCATAAGTAGGTTTAATCTTTGAGGGTTGAATTTACGCCACTTGCGGCGTAAATTCGATAAAATAAAATCATTTTGAAATACCTCGCTGCTTGCGGCGGGGTTGTTTATTCGTAAATCAATCAACCTCCTATAAACGTTCACGGCTTTGTTTGTGTCAGCCTAAATTGCCACGCCCCTATAGGGCTCGCAATGACATACAAGGCCATCCCACTGCCCTAGTTCTCTTCCCCAAAGGTATGCTGCTTCTGGTGCCAGGAGTAACTCCTGGCACAATTGAGTGTAGGGAGTTACTCCCTACACCACTACGCCATTTTCTCAAAGGCGGATACTTTTACTTCGTGACTCTTTTATACATAGGCGTGAACTGGTACATTTTGTCGTTCAGGTCCTCGATCAAGTCGAGAGCAAACTACGCCAGGCACTCAGACCACAATCACCTCACAAAGTAGTCTGCTTCTTCTCCGATAAACGATAAGCTAACACCAGGATAAGCATGCTACCTACCACCGTGAGTAAGGATAAGATATGTCCCATGGTAATAGGATACTTCCCAGCTATAACCACATTGAAGGGGTCTTTGAAGAATTCAAAGAAGAACCGAAAGGTATAACTAACCATTCCAGCTATGCCAGCTATCACACCATCGCGTAGTTGAGCTCCTCTCAAATTCCACCAAGCAACAAGGACAAGCAATGTAAGTAGATAAGAAAAGCTTTCATAGAGCTGGACAGGATGTCTAGGTATGCCAAATGCCCTGATGTTAGCTGTATATTGTCCTTTTTTATTTTTAGTAATCGTATACTCCAATGGAGCGTCGGCGGGGAGATACAATTGCTCGTTGATATGGCGATTGTTATGTAAATAGCTAGCTAGCTTATTCTCTATAAAAGACCTAAGCTGACCTTCATCCACGCCGGTATGTGCAAAGGTGCAGGCTACTACAATAGGTGGATAAGCATGCGAAGGTTCGGGTGGCGAAGTAGTATCTTTGAGTATTTGAACTGACTTAATGGCTGCAGAACTATTGGATATGCCCTCGATAAGGTCTTTGGCAAACAGGACCCCATGTTGATTGTGTGTAGGGGTACCTAGGATCTCTGAATTAACAAAGTTCCCTATACGTACAAAAAAACCCATCAGCACACCAAAAGCTACTGGAGTCAATAGCCATAAAACAGACTGTCCTTGTTTCTTGTGCTTCTTTACTTTCAATCGAAAAGGAATTAAACTAAAGTTAATCTGATAGTAGGCATACAGTAGCGTACCTACTATACTACCTATTAAGGCGCCATGGTAAGAAAGTCCTTTGTATCCTACTATGTGAAAATGAGGAGAAAACTCTACTGGGAAAATGGCTTCTAGCGGATGTCTCCAATAATAAGAGAAGTTATAAAAGAATACCTCTCCCATTCTTGCTCCCACCAAACAGGCAATTAATACATATAAACTCAGTTGGTCTACATCTTCTACTGGCCTGCCTTCTTTTTTGAAGAAATATTTGATTAACTGGCGCCCACATAAAAAAGCGCAGATAATCATTAAGCTATACCACCTGACTTTGAAAAAACCTAGTTGGAATAATGTCTCGCTCGGGTTCCAAATAATGTAATTATGTATCATGCTTACTGTATAAAGTTGAAAGATATGGCAAATATAAATTATTTTTGAGAATACTAGCTTATGAAGCTTAATTAAGAAGTATAATAAGCTGGAGATGCTATAGTCCTGCAACTATCACCGTGGTGTCCAGAAGCAATGCCTGATACACCTTCATACTATGCGCTACACTACACGAGGAATTGTTCTCCATTACATGAAGTACCGAGAGACCTCTATTATTGTAAGGGTTTTTACGGAGATGTTTGGTAAACAATCTTTTCTTATCCAGGGTGTTAGGACCACAAAGCCTAAGTATCATATAGCGTTATTCCAGCCTTTTGTTCCCTTGGATATGGTCATCTACCACCATAAGCATGCTACTTTACAACGTATCGTAGAAGTAAAATGCCATATGTCTATCAATAACATATTGAGCGACCTTAAAAAAGCAACAATTGCTACCTTCTTGACCGAATTATTGCATAAGGTTTTATATGAAGAAGAGCAAAACGTTCGTCTATTTGACTTCCTATTACAATCTGTAACGCGCTTAGATCAATTGACAGAGGGTTATGAGCTATTTTACTTGCATTTTATGCTACAGCTGTGTAGCTACCTAGGTTTTGGGTGCACCCAGGCTGCAGAAATCAATGCGCAGCTGATCCATGCAGGATTCGCCAGTTCATTAAATACACAGGAAATAAAATTATTAGATCATTTGCTTAACCATGTTGCTGCGCAAGGGGTCAACCCTAGCAAGCAATCCATGAGAAACGTACTAGCTAGTATAGTTAGGTACTTTCAGCTCCATATAGATACTTTAGATACCCTCAAGTCTTTGCCTGTGTTGCAAGAAGTGAGTGGGTAAAGTGAATGGGTATTGTATAATAGGGAATAATTACTGATTCTACTAGTTCCATATAAAAATCGAGGAACCATAGGGACAGGTAACTAAGTATATTTTTTTGATCCTTTAGATAAATTACTTAATAGCGCGCCTTCAAGCTTGTGCCCCTCCATGCCAAGCTCCTATGGGATACAGGATTATCGCACATTGGCGGGGAACTCTGTTGTCTACCAAAGACCCAGGAACATCCTGGGCATAGCCTCATATTTTCATCAAAAGCAACATATATATTTTGATTTTTCTGGTAAACTAACTAGCTTATCGGACCTCGTACAAGGGTGTACATATAACGGTACGGATCCATTATTTTATTGTTGAAAATTAAAACCATACAAACAGAAACCCATGCAAAATAAAAAATGCCCTATTCTTATAGCTATGCTTAGCATGTGCCTCATGCTTTCCTCCTTTACCCTGGCAGAACAAGCAGCATCTAAGCCTGTGAGTGTTCCACTAACCTTACAAGAAGTACAGATTCTTGGGCAGGTATTAGAGCAGATAGACTTAGCTACCCAAGAAGTAGGTCCCTTTTTAGAGATTACCAAACCCATTAACCAGTTATTAGAGACCACGACCTTAGCCCCTGGGGTAGAACCATCGGCCAAGAGAGTCGTTTTACGCCTCCCATTAGAAGCAGCAAATAATCTACTTATATTTATACAACGAGCTAACATCCCTGCCCTAGGTGCCAAGCAGATAGATACGATTTTAAAAAAGGTAGAAAGGCGCCTTCCTAAGAGTAAAGAGAAAGAAGCAAAGCCAGATAAAAGAGCACAGCAAGTAACCCTCACTTTAACACCTCTAGAAGCACGACTTACCCAGCGTATGCTAGATCAGATAGAGATAGCTGTATCTGAAGTGGTTCCCTTTTTAGACATTTACATACCTTTAGAGCAAGGCATTGCAAAAGCAGCCGATAACCAGCAAGATATCGTCCTCAAGCTGCCAACCATAGCCCCTCGTAACCTATTGCTATTCCTAGGACGTACTAACATCACAGGGCAACAAGCCAAAGTAGTCTATGGAATTATAGAAAAATTACAACCATTAGTAGCTAATAGTCAAGGACAAGAAGAGAGTAAGTGATAGGAATATAGGCACTTCTGGTGCAGAGGTTACTTTGGTGCCAGAATGAATAAATAATTGTCACTCGGCCGGAGCCGAGCGACTGCGTTTGGGCTCAGCAGGTTGATTAAGTGTAAGGGTGTCGAGACTGCCAAGCCACTATGTGCTGCCACAGCTACTACGTAGCCTCACAGTGACGTGGCAGTGACAACTCCTTGATGCTCCATTAAAGTAACACGTCATGATAAACTATATACGAAGGTATAAGTATTTGACTAGCATGTGGCTAGTCCTCTACCTGAGCATTAACCTTTTCTACACACCTACCCTGGCAGGTGAGCTAGAAGTAGACACTAATGCACCTATTGACCAGCAACCAACGATAGAGGCAGCCACCAATGGTATCCCCATCATCAACATTACAGAGCCAAGCCCTGGAGGTGTCTCTCGTAATACTTTTACTGAATATAACGTAGCAGAGCCAGGGATCATCTTGAATAACAATCCTGATATCCAACCAGAAGACCTCAACGCCAACAAATCGTATTTAACTAAAGAGCCCCTATTTCCCAATGCCAATCTACAGGGGAGAGCAGCCGAGGTGATCCTCACAGAAGTAACAGGCGTTCATATAAGTAATCTATTAGGTCCTAGTGAGATCTATGGACATAGCGCAGACTTTATCCTGGCCAACCCCAATGGGATCTATTGCAATGGAGCCAACTTCATCAATGCCAATCGGGTGACGTTGACAACTGGGCAACCTGTTTTTGATCCCCAAAAAGCACTGCAGCAGTTAAGTGTCAAAAAAGGAACCATCCAGATTGTAGGCAATGGGATTCAGACAAAAGAATTAGGAGACACAAAAATACCAACTAGTCCACTAGAGATACTGAGTAAGGTGATTGAACTAAACGGTAAGCTTCAACATGTGGGAAGCGATGTGTACCTCTATGGAGGAGAACAAGACTTTACCTATAAAAACAAACAGTTTATTCTTCGGCCAGCTGCTAAGTCCAAGTCTGGCAATAAGTATGTGGCGGTAGATGCCAATTTGCTCGGAGACATACAAGCCAACAAAATATACATCATAGCTACCCAGCAAGGTGTGGGTGTGAACAGCCCCAAGCTATTAGCCAAAGAAGAAATAGAGATCACTGCTTCGGGCGATATTCGGCTGAAAGAAGTCCATACAGACAAAGACCTGCATGTAACTAGCAAGGATGGGAACATTCAGCAAGAAGGCACCGAAACCGTTGTTGCGCACGATTACCACTTAGAAGCCGAGAAAGGCAATATTACTCTTGATACCCCTCACTTACAGATGGGAAGAAAAGGGCAGATAACTAGTAAGCAACTTACCATAACCCCTCGGACTAAGCTATGGGCACAAGGAACAGCTAATAACCATCCAACCCTCACACTACGGGTAAGCGACAAGTTCAACAACCAAGGAAGTATTAATGCTACTAAGGTAGTAGTCGACCCTTTACAAGAGATCATGAACATAGGCCAACTTATTATCCAACAAGACCTATCTCTAGAAAGTCAAAAGCTACATAACCACGGCATTATACACGCTAAGCAAGGGGAGCTTTTTTTGAAGGTGCAAGAAATAAAGAATAAAAAGAAGTTGATTGCTGGAAAGAAATTAGAACTTCAAGGTGAGACTATTGAGCAAGAGGGTATTCTTATAGGCAAAGATATCAAGCTAGAAGCAAGAAAAGCATTTACTAATCAACAAGACATCTACAGCTCAGGAGAGGTGGAGATAACAGGTGCGAAGTTGAAGAATACAGGCAAGATAACAGGAGTAGATAGCGTCAAGGTTCATACACAGACAGTACATAACCAAGGAACTATAACAAGTAAGCAGCAAGAAATTCAACTGATAGCCAGTGGAGAGGTTACCAACCTCGGGAGCTTATATAGCCAGGAAGGAGTTACCATACAAACAGGTAGCATCTTTACCAATAGTGGCAAGATAGCAACTCCTGGAGCCATAGATATAAACACAATAAGCTTTGACAATACGGGCTTACTGAATAGCCAAGGCAGCACCGTGTGCGTACAAGCCAAACAAGATATCCATAACCAAAAACTCATCTTAGCCAAAGAAGATATCCAACTCATAGGTAAGGGAAGTGTATTCAACACAGGAGATATAACAAGCGAAAGGAAACTCATAGTACATGCTAATCAACTAACTAATCAAGGTAGGTTATTGGGTAAAGTAACCCAGAACCTCACCATACAAGAAGAAGTAGCCAATACAGGCAAGATGCATACAGACGGGTTGCTAGACATAGCAGGGAAAGCTATTACCAACCAAGGGTTAATGCATGGTAGAGGTGGGATCCATATAAATGCCCATAGCCTCCATAACCACCAAGAGATTAGCAGTCTAGCTAACAAGATACACATCGAGGCAGCGGAAGACCTTACCAACCATCTAGGAGCTAAGCTATTAAGCAAGCAGCATGTAGAAATAATAAAAACAGGTACTATAACCAATGATGGAGTCATAGAAGCCCAAGAAGGGAACTTAACAGTTGAACTAAAAGGTAATCTATGCAACAAAGGGGTATTAACAGGCCAAGAAGAAGTAAGCATCCAGGCCCACACACTACATAATGCCAGTACAATAGGTAGTCACCAAGGGGGTGTAGAGGTAACCGTCCAACAGCTTACTAATCAAAAAGATGCCCAGATCATTAGTAAAAAAGCCTTGCAAATACAAGCGCAAGCAGGATCCATAACCAATGAGGGTCAGCTCATCAGCCAAGATAGCTTACAAGCGACGGCTAAGCAAGAACTCATCAACCGGGGCACAATTACAGCCAGCCAAGCGCTGAACCTACAAGCCTACAGCCTAGAGAATACCCAACAAATCAATACGGAGCAAGGGAGTATCAGTCTTATCCTTACGAAAGGCCTTACTAATCGCCCAGGGTCACTTGTCCAGGGTATGAAAGATTTGCGTCTTCAAGGCTATGAAGTTATTAACCAAGGTAAGATACAAGCTCCCGGCATTGACCTACAAGCCCATATCCTAACTAACGAGGGAAGCCTACAAACAATCCACTGGAAATCTAATCCATTGAAGCAAATCAACAATTTTGGGCTCTTAGAAGTCACCCATGATATCGACTTCACAACAGATAACCTCATCAATACAGGAGCACTGGTCAGTAAACAAGGAAGATTAAACCTGCGAGTTCAACAAGACCTGACCAATGAAAAAGACCTTTACAGCAACCAAGAATTAACTTTAGTCCTACAAGGCAAGCTGTCGAACAAGGGTACTATTCAAGGGGCTCAAAGTCAGCATATCACCGCCAATCAGCTCGATAATACCGGTACTATTCAAGCACAGGGAGGATCAGTAATACTAGCCATTACCCAAGACTTACACAACAAGGGAAGCATACATACGCCTACTGAGTTACTCATCACTGCTAAGGACCTCACCAACGATCATCAACTTGTATCAGAAGGAACGAGTACCATCACAGTAAGCAACAAGTTCATCAATACAGCCACTGTGAGTGCCAACCAAAAGCTAAAGATAAAAGCTCAGGAAATGACCAATAGTGGCACCATGCAGAGCACAGCAGGCCAGCTAGATTTGGAAGCCCCCAAACAGCTCCTCAACAGTGGTATCCTTACAAGTGCTCAAAAGGTGCAAATAGAGGCTGGGGAAATTACCAATCAAGGGCGATTGCTAGCCCCTGCTATCCAGTTAACAGCTACCCAAGGATCGATTATTAATCACCAAGATATCATCAGCCAAGAAGGCAATATAAATCTCAGTACTCCTAGTCTGTTTACCAACCAAGGTACGGTAATAGCCCATCAAGACTTAGTGGTAGAAGCAGAAGAGTTAGATAATAGCAAAATCTTGCAAGCCACTCATGGGGCAGCAACTATCAAGCTTACTAACAAGCTGACTAACCAGCCAGCTGCTCAAATTGCCAGTGCAAAGGAGATGATCCTCCAAGCTTTTGAAGTTATCAACCAAGGGGATATCACTTCCCAAGCTGCTTTAGATCTAGCAGTCAACAACCTATTCAATAAAAAAGAAGGGCTCATCCAGGCAGCCAATTGGAAGGCGCAATCCTTTCAGCAAATTACCAATGAAGGGGCCTTAGCCATCACCCATCATATCGACCTAGTTAGTGACAAGCTTACCAATACAGGCATCTTATTTAGCCAGCAAGGCAAGATAAGAC